>JAYTWT010000082.1:0-1872 GCA_043743295.1 Alphaproteobacteria bacterium
TCATAAGTTTTGTGCGGCATGGGACGCCCCTCACGAATGGCCGTCGCGACATCGGTGATGCCGCTCCCCAATGCCTGACGGTGGATTTCAGTCAGCAACGCGTCCGGTTCACCTGAGATGAAATATCCAGATCCTCCAAAAGGGGGCAACTGTGCAGGATCCCCAAGAACGAGGATCGGCGTACGGAAGCTCATCAGATCGCTGGCCATCTTCTCGTCAACCATCGAACACTCGTCGATGATGATAAGGCGAGCCTTGGCAGCCGCACTTTTGGGATTGAAAACGTACCTAACGCCGCCCCCGCTAAGTTCTACAACCCGGTAGATCAGCTTGTGAATCGTCGACGCACCTAAGCAGCCCGAATTCTGCATCATCAATGCTGCCTTGCCAGTGTACGCGGTGTCAACGGCGGAGTAAAATCCGACCACTGGGCGGCGCAAAACCAGGCCAGTGGCGAGACACTGAGCGCCATGGCGCGCGTGCTCACCACATAGCTGGCGCGTTCCATGGCGCTTTGGCCTATCGGGCCAATTCTGCGCGGGGTGATCAGGGCGCGGCGTCGGCTTTTCTGGCGCGGCTCTGACCGAGCCGGTAGCTGTCGCCGTTCATTTCGAGGATGTTGACGTGGTGGGTCAGCCTGTCGAGGAGAGCACCGGTCAACCGCTCGGTTCCGAAGGTCTCGGTCCATTCATCGAACGGCAGGTTGCTGGTGATCAGCGTGGCGCCGCGTTCATAGCGTTGCGAGATCATCTCGAACAGCAACTCGGCGCCGGTCTTGCTCAGGGGGACGAAGCCCAACTCGTCGATGATGAGCAGTTTGGCTGCGGCCATCTGTTTCTGCAGGCGGATCAACCGGCGCTCATCGCGGGCTTCCATCAGTTCGTTGACCAGCGCGGCGGCGGTGGTGAAGCTGACCGACATCCCCTTCTGGCAGGCGGCCAGACCCAGGCCAAGGGCGATGTGGGTCTTGCCGGTTCCACTGGGCCCGAGGGCGATGACGTTCTCGCGCCGATCAACCCATTCGCAGCGGGCCAGTTCCAGCACCTGCATCTTGTTGAGCTTGGGGATTGCCTTGAAGTCGAAGCTGTCGAGGCTCTTGGTGGCGGGAAACTTTGCCGCCTTGATGCGGCGCTCCACCATCCGCCTTTCACGGTCGATCAGTTCCAGCTCGACCAGGCGGGCCAGGAACTGGACATGGTCCAGCCCTTCAGCGGCGCATTGGCGCGCCAGCTTCTCGTATTCCCGCAGGAAGGTAGGTAGTTTCAGTGCCTTCAAGTGATGCGCTAGCAGGATCTTAGGGGCCTCGGTCATGCGGCATCCCCCGCCATCAGGCACATGTAGCTGGCCGCCGAGGTGGTGCCGACATTGGCGCTCGGCAGATAAGGGTAGATGTCGAGGTCCAGCTTCGGCGGTCGCTTCTCGACGTGGCAAAGGACGAGATGCTTGACCGCGTCAAAACCGACGGCACCCAGTTGCAGCGCCTTCTTTACGGCGGCATGGAGATCGTCGATGCTGAAGGTCTCGAGCAGGCGCAAAACTTGAACGTATTCGCGGCGTCCGGCCTTGATCATCCGCGCCTCCATCAGGCGGCGCAGGGTGGCGAATTCGGGTGGCAGGTTCCATTCGGCCAAGGGGGCCGCCTGATCCAAGGCATTGATCTTCTTCTCAATAAGCGGAAGATAGTGAACCGGATCGAAGACCATGTCCTCACGGTCGTAGCAGCGCGGGTGCCTGGCGATGATCTCGCCGCCGCTGCCGATCACGACCGCGTCGACATAGCCGCGGATCCAGACGTCACGGTGGCCGAAAGCGACGGGGACCGAGTAGTCGTTGGTTTTGTAACGCACCAGCGCCTGTGAGCTGACCCGCCCC
>JAYTWT010000083.1:0-1903 GCA_043743295.1 Alphaproteobacteria bacterium
GATCACCCCGCCCGCGGCACCAAAACTGAAAGACCCCAAGACCTTCACCCTGATCGGCACCGACCGCGTACGCCGCAAGGACTCCCGCGCGAAATCGACGGGGACCGCCCGCTACACGCAGGACGTCAAGCTGCCGGAAATGCTGACGGCTATGGTCGCCCATGCGCCTCGGTTCGGGGCCAAGGTGAAGTCGTTTGACGATAGCGCCGCGCGCAAGGTTGCTGGCGTGGTCGCGGTCTATGAAATCCCGAGCGGCGTGGCCGTCGTCGCCGAATCTACCTTTGCGGCGCGCCAGGGCCGTGAAGCGCTCAAGGTCGAATGGGATGAGACTAAGGCCGAAAAACGTGGCTCAGCTCAGATGCTGGCTAGCTATCGCGACCTGGCCTCAGGCAAGACACCCGCGCCTGAGAAGAACGGCTGGAAGCCGTTTGATTCCAAGGGTGACGCCGCCAAGGCGGCAGCCGGCTCGGACGCTTTGGACATCACCTATGACTTCCCCTACCTGGCCCACGCCACCATGGAGCCAATGAATGCTGTCGTGATGATCGGCAAGGGGCCACCCCGCGTGATGACGGGATCGCAGATCCCGACTGTGGACCAGCTCAATGTCGCAAAGATCGCCCTAACCCTGCCGGGTTCGGTGGAGGTCGAGACTTTGTTCGCCGGGGGCTCATTCGGCCGCCGCGCAAATTTCCAATCCGACTATGTCACCGAGTGCGCGCACATCGCCAAGAAGGTTGGCGGCGGGCGGCCCGTGAAGCTGGTCTGGACCCGCGAGGACGACATGCGGGCGGGATATTTCCGCCCTATGGTGCATCACACAGTGCGCGTCACCACCGATGCCGATGGCTACCCGGCCACCTGGAAACACCGGGTCGTTAGCCAGTCGATCATGGCAGGGTCACCGACCGGCGCGCCCAAGTTCGACGACAGCGCGGTTGAGGGGGCCAAGGGCTCGCCATACCTCAAGGTAACGCCTGTGGTCGATGCGCAGTTGATGATCGTCGAGGCTGGCGTCCCCGTCCTCTGGTGGCGCTCGGTCGGCGCAACCCACACGGCTTATGTGATGGAACACACCATCGATCAGTTGGCCAAACGGGCAGGCAAGGACCCCGTCGCCTATCGCCGCGCACTCTATGAGAAGGCGGACGCCAAGCGCCACATCGCGGTGTTGAACCTGGCGGCGGAAAAGGCGGGCTGGGACACGCCTGCGCCTGCCGGTTGGACGCGCGGCGTCGCCGTTCATGAGAGCTTCGGCTCCCTCGTCGCCCAAGTGGCCGAGGTGAAGCTGGAGAACGGCCAGCCCAAGGTCGGTCGCGTGGTCACCGCCATTGATTGCGGCGTCGCCATCTCGCCGGATCAGATCGCCGCTCAGATGGAGGGCGGCACCTGTTATGGCCTGTCGGCCGCGATGTTCGGTGCCGTCACCCTGACCGATGGCGTCGTCGACCAGGGCAACTTCGACACCTATCGCGTGCTGCGAAATTCCGAGGCGCCGACGGTCGAGACCCACATACTGCCGTCGGCAAATCCGCCGACAGGCGTCGGTGAGCCGGGAACACCCGTGATCGGTCCGGCCGTGGCCAACGCAATCCTGGCACTCACCGGCCAGCCGACGCTCAGCCAGCCGTTTGTGAAGGCGTAGAGCGTTGCTGATCGCGGCTCAGGCGGCAGCGGGCGCGCGGTCCCCCACGATGGAAACCCGCTCGCCGTATCTGGCGTGGGGGAAATAGTCCCAGACCGCCTGGTGCTGCGTGCAACGGTTGTCCCAGAACGTCAGGGTATTTGGTTGCCACTGGACGCGGCAGTGCAGTTTGGGCTCGCGCTGCAGCAACCCGAACAGCATGTCGAGCAATGCGCGGCTCTCCCAACGGTGAAGGCCGACAATGTGGGTCGTAAAGCC
>JAYTWT010000084.1:0-3374 GCA_043743295.1 Alphaproteobacteria bacterium
TCGCTCAGCGGCGCACGGAGACAAGAATGGCCTCGGCCAAGTCGGCCCAGTCATCGATCCGGGGGTGCCGCTCTGAACCCGGCGCAAAGGCCCGCAGCCGCAGGTCCGCGACATGCTGGAACGTTGCCGTGCCGGGACAGTGATCGGCGACCGAATCAAGATTGTGGATCAGGTCATCGACAAACGCCGAGGGCTGCGCCGTCTGGGCCAAGAGGCCCGCTGCGATAGGACCCTTCGGCCCGGAGTTCAGAACCAGCGGATGATCCATGCCATGAAGCTTGAGCCACTGGGTGCGCAATACCTGAGCGGGTGCCGGCGCGTTGGACAGGATCAGCAATTCAGCGTGGCGACTCAGTCGCTCCAGCGCCGCGACCGCCCCCGGCGCAGGCTCAATCTTATCGCAATGCTCCGCGAAGAAGGTATCGAACAGCACCTTTCCCTCTAAGACATCCAGATGCTCTGTCGCGCCGGGCCGATAGAGGTTCTGGAACAGAGCGAACTTGTCGATTCGCATCTCCAACCCCTGCGTGGCCGCGAAGTCGCCGAAGCCCTGCATGAACAGGCCCAACACCTCGTCGACATCAATCAGTACCAGGGGTCGCTCTCGGGAAAGCCCCAGATCGCTGAGTCTCGGTGCGGTGATTTCTGCAGGCTCGGCCACAGGGGCTCCGGTCAGGGATAACGAAGTTTAAGGATATCCATGGGATGAACCATGGAAAGGGCGGGGAAGGCCGAATGTCGGCCCTCACGCATACGGTCAGGTCCTGAATGGCGAAGAAGGTCCTCATCGTCGAGGATAACGAGCTGAACATGAAGCTTTTTCATGATTTGCTCGAAGCCCAGGGGTACGAAACCCTTGAGACCCGGGAGGGTCTCTCGGCGTTATCGTTGGCCCGTGAGCACCGGCCCGATCTGATCATCATGGATATCCAGCTGCCCGAAATCTCGGGCCTGGAGGTCACCAAGTGGCTCAAGGAAGACGACGAACTGGCCCATATTCCGGTCGTCGCCGTCACCGCCTTCGCCATGAAGGGCGACGAGGAGCGGATCCGCGAGGGCGGGTGCGAGGCCTATATCTCCAAGCCGATCTCGGTCTCGCATTTCCTGGAGACCATCCGCAGGCTGCTGGAGTAGGCCATGTCGGCGCGCATCCTTGTCGTCGACGACATCGACTCCAACGCCCGGCTTCTCGAGGCCAAGCTGACCGCCGAATACTATGAGGTCATGACGGCGTCTGATGGCCCGACCGCGCTCGCTATTGCTCAGTCCGAGCGGCCCGATATCGTTTTGCTGGATGTCATGATGCCCGGCATGGACGGGTTCTCGGTGTGCCGCCGCCTGAAGGATGATCCGGCCACGCGCCATGTACCCGTCGTATTGGTGACCGCACTGGATGGCCGGGCCGACCGGGTGGCGGGGCTGGAGGCGGGGGCTGACGACTTTCTGACCAAGCCGATCGATGATGTGATGCTGTTCGCCCGGGTGCGCAGCCTCACGCGTTTGAAGACCGTGATCGATGAACTGCGCGAACGCGAAGCTTCGGGCCGCCGCATGGGCATCATCGCCGGTGCGGCATCTCGCCTTGGTGGTTCGGGTGGCCGCATCCTCTACGTCGACGACAATGAGCGCCAGGCCCAACGAATCTGTGCCGAACTGGCCGTTGAACATCGGCCGGTGATCGAGACCGATCCGGCCAAGGCGCTACTGACGGCGAAGGGTCCCGTCGACCTGGTCATCGTAAACGCGGCCAGCCGTACCTTCGACGGCCTGCGCTTTGCGGCTCAACTTAGGTCTGATGAGCAGACACGCGCGTTGCCCATCCTGGCGGTCGTCGACATCGATGATCGCGCGCGGGTGGTTAAAGCGCTCGAGCTTGGGGTCAATGACGTCCTGGCGAGGCCGGTCGATCCGGGCGAACTGGCCGCTCGGGTACGCACCCAGATCCGCCGCAAGCGCTATGCTGACTATCTCCGAAACAACCTGGACCACTCCTTGGAGTTGGCGGTCACCGATCAACTGACCGGCCTGCACAACCGGCGCTACATGACCGGCCAACTGGATGCCCTGATGCGGCGTTCCGTCGCGGGAGGCGATCCTGTCGCGGTGCTGGTCATCGACATCGACCATTTCAAGAAGGTCAACGACAGCTTCGGCCACGACGTCGGCGACGAGGTGCTGCGCGAATTTGCCGTGCGGCTGGCGTCCAATGTTCGCGCCGTCGATCTGCCGGTTCGCCATGGCGGCGAGGAATTCGTTGTGGTCATGCCGGATACCGACCTTGAGGCCGCGCGCCGCGTCGCCGAACGGATTCGGTTGCATGTGGCGGGCTCGCCCTTCCGGGTGATGGATGGCGAGGAACTGCTGTCGATCACCATCTCGGTCGGTGTCGCGGCCAGCTGTGGCCCCAGCGACAGCTCGCACGCCTTGGTTAAACGTGCTGACGAAGCTGTCTATGTCGCCAAAAGTCAGGGGCGGAACCGCGTTGTCGCGCGCGCAGCCTGAACGAAAAAACCCGACCTTTCGGCCGGGTATTTCCGCACAAAACCAAGAGCCTGTTGGCCTTACTTAATCTTGCCTTCGCGGAATTCCACGTGCTTGCGTACGACGGGGTCGTACTTGTTCATCACCAGCTTGTCGGTCTTGGTGCGGGCGTTCTTCTTGGTCACGTAGAAGAAGCCGGTGTCGGCCGACGAATTCAGGCGGATCTTAATTGAGGCGGGCTTCGCCATAGCAGCTGTCCTTGCGGGGCCAAACGGAAACGCACCGCAGGCGGGTGTTCAGAAGGCGCGGAAAATACGAATCCGCAGCGGGAAGTCAAGGTGCGCTTAGAGTGCGGTCGGTTTCATCCCGTTGTCCTTGAAGCGCAAGAACAGTTTGGGGCGTGCCGGATCGGCCATTCGTGCGCCCGCTTCCTTGATCATCATGCGGGTGACGGCGGGCAGTTGCAGTCCCATGGCCTCGTCGAAATCGAACCAGGCGATCTCTTCCAGTTCGCCGCAGTCCGGCTGCCGCTCCAGGCTGGTGAGCCGTTCGGCGTCTGCTAGAAGGAACCAAGTGTCGAACCGTTTGCCGACCTGAGGCGGGGTGATGGCGCGGGCGATCACGTCCAGGGCCTCCAGGTCCGCCAGCACGCCCTGCGCGGCGAAATCCTTCCAAGGTCCGGTGGCGCGGGCCTCGCCGGGTTTGCCCAGCAGCAGGCCGGTCTCTTCCCAGGTTTCCCGCACGGCGGCCATCGCGAGGGCCCGCCCACGACCTGCAGGAAGGTGCTTGTCGAACAGGCCGCCGACTTCAGGCCGCAGATCGGTGGCGAAGGGCGCGCGATAGTCCGCCCGATCAATACGCCCACCCGGAAACACCCAGCGGTCGGGCATGAA
>JAYTWT010000085.1:0-2108 GCA_043743295.1 Alphaproteobacteria bacterium
GGCCACTGGCAGAAGTTCGGCCAGGCGATGTTCACCTGCGAGACGGACGAGGGCGAGGCCCTGGCCGTCAAGCCGATGAACTGCCCCGGCCATGTGCAGATCTTCAACTACGGCCAGAAGAGTTACCGCGACCTGCCCCTCCGGATGGCCGAGTTCGGAGCCTGCCATCGTTTTGAGCCGTCGGGCGCACTACACGGCATCATGCGGCTTCGCGCGTTCACCCAGGACGACGCCCACATCTTCTGCCGCGAGGACCAGATCGAGGCCGAGTCCACGCAGTTTGTGCGGCTGTTGAACTCGATCTATTCCGATTTCGGAATGCACTTGGACAGCGTCAAGCTGGCGTTGCGGCCCGAACAGCGGTTCGGCTCGGATGAGGTCTGGGACGTTGCGGAAGCCAAACTGGACCGCGCCGCCCGCCAGGCGGTGAACATGCCCGTAGAACCGCTGCCGGGAGAGGGCGCGTTCTATGGCCCAAAGCTGGAGTTCCACTTGCGCGACGCCATCGGTCGCACCTGGCAATGCGGTACGCTGCAGCTTGACTATGTGCTGCCAGAGCGCCTCGACGCGGAATACGTGGCCGAAGATGGGTCCAAACAGCGCCCGGTCATGTTGCACCGCGCGATCTGCGGATCGGTCGAGCGGTTTATCGGCGTGATGATCGAAAACTACGCCGGTGCGTTTCCGCTATGGCTGTCGCCGGTGCAGGTGGTGGTTGCGACGATCACCTCAGATGCGGACGCCTATGCCCGAGAGGTGGTTGCAAAATTGAAGGCGGCCGGATTGCGCGTAGAGATGGATTCGAGGAACGAAAAAATCAACTATAAGGTGCGCGAACATAGTCTGGCCAAGGTTCCGGTGCTGGCTGTGATTGGTCGTCGTGAGGCCGAACTCGGCCAGGTGGCGCTGCGTCGCCTGGGCTCGGATGGGCAGGAGGTTTTGGCCTTGGACGTCGCCGCAAAGAGACTTGCCACGGAGGCGACTCCGCCCGATCTTGCCCGCAGGGCGTTCGCCGACGCGCCGATGCACACTTGGGCCGGGGAGGCTGGATGAACGCGCTCGCCGCCTCGGTCGTCGCGATCGAAGCTGACGTGATGACTGACGCGCTGCGTCCGCGTCGCAAGGTGTCGGTCGTCATGGTGGTATTCATGACCGGCGAAGCCCTCAACAAGAGCCTTGATTGCGTCTTAGGCGATCAGCTGGTCGACGAACTGGTGCTGGTCGACAACGGCTCGCGTCCCGCAGAAGCCCAGCGCTTGCGGGCGTTGGCTGAGCGCGATCCGCGCGTAGTGCTGATCGCGGGCCAGGGCAATGTCGGGTTCGCGCGCGGCGCTAATCTGGGCGCGGGTCGGGCGTGCGGCGAACACCTTGTGTTCCTGAATCCAGACGCCTTCGTCCAGACGGGCTGCATTGCCGAACTCGTCAGGGAAGTTGAGGCGCATGCGGCCCCGTGCATCGTCGGCGGCCGGATCCTGAACGTTGACCGCAGCGAGCAGCGTGGCGCGCGCCGCGGTGAGATAACCCCGATGAGCGCACTGATCTCGCTGTCGAGCGTCTCAAAATGGCTGCCGGCGTGGCGGCGCTATGATGTGCACTGGGAAGGCGAGCTCACGCCAGAGCAGGCGTCACCGGTTCCGACGATCTCCGGCGCCTGTTTCTGTATGCGCCGGGCGGATTTCCTGCACCTCGGCGGGTTTGACGAGGGCTATTTCTTCCACGTCGAGGACGTTGACCTTTGCTGGCGTCTGCGCCGGGAGGGCGGGGTCGTCCTGTTTCATCCCAAGGCAGAGGTCATCCACCTCGGCCACACCAGCCAGGTGAGCCCGATGAAGGTCGAGTTCCACAAGGGGGTGGGGCTTGCTCGCTATTTCCGCAAGCGGGCGGTCGGCGTGCGGGAAACGATCACCGCATGGCTGCTATCACCCCTGGTGGTCGGTGCGGCCGTCGCCCGGCCGGTGATGCGGCAGCTGCGTGGCGGGGCGGGCTAGGCCGCCGCCCGCACCTTGCCCAAGACGGGGTCCATCTGGCGAATGAAGGCGCGGACGCGGGGGTAGATCTCCTCCCGGAACCGCAGACCGTTGAACACGCCGTAGTGGCCAACGTGCGGC
>JAYTWT010000086.1:0-4719 GCA_043743295.1 Alphaproteobacteria bacterium
CCGAGAATAGCGGGCTGCAATGTCGGCGGGAACATAGGTGACCAGGTGCGAGAACGGCTCGCCCTTCAGTTTCCGCAGCCGCACCGCCAGCTGTACGCGATCGCCCGGACTAATGTTGAGCCTCTCGGCCACAAAGGCATCGGCCGGGATTTCGCGGACCTCGAGAAGTTCCAACTCGGTTTCGTAGCCCATGATCTTCAGGCTCTCGAGCAGGTTATCGAACGACGCGCGGACCATCGGCAGCACGGCATCCCCGGCCACGATGGTGCCGCGGCCTCGGTGCCGGGTCACCAGCCGGTCGCCTGCCAATTCGTTCAGGGCACGCTTCACCGTGATGCGCGAGACGCGGAAGGCGCGGGCCAGATCTTGTTCGCCCGGCAGGGTGCTGCCGGCCACCAGGTCGCCGCGTCGGATGCGCTCACGGATCACCAGATAGATCTGATGATAGAGCGGGGTCGGCAGGCTCTCGTCCAGCTGAGCCGCAGAAAGACCGAGCGCGTCCATGTCGCCGTTCATCGCAAACATCCCAAACTCGCGCGACGGCATCGCGCGCTACAGATGATCTATAGATATACCAATTGCGCAACCTGGCGCGAGCGCCATCCAGACGGAGCCCGTGCCTAGATGTCCGTTCCCGGCCCCTATATCGCGCTCGCCCTGCAGACGACCTGCTTTGCGGTAAACGACGCTGCGGACGCTGCGGCCAGTCGCCCCCGGATGGCGCAGGCGATTTCCCGGGTCGCCGGTCAGATCGCCGCCTCGAAGCGCTTTGTCGGCGCTGATGTCCGATTGGTGGTGCTGCCGGAGTATTTCCTGACCGGGTTTCCGATGGGTGAGGCCGCCGGGGCCTGGGCCGAAAAGGCGGCATTGGAGATCGACGGACCGGAGTACCGTGCGTTGGGCGAAGCGGCGCGAGCCTCGGATGTCTATCTGGCTGGCAACGCCTATGAGCGCGATCCGCACTTTCCTGGGCTCTATTTCCAGACCTCGTTCCTGATTGAACCGGCGGGCGGTGTGGTGCTGCGGTATCGCCGTCTGGTCTCGCTGTTCGCCCCCAGCCCCTATGACGTATGGGACAAGTACATTGGCGTGTACGGCAAAGACGGCGTCTTTCCCGTCGCTGAAACCGAGCTTGGCCGAATTGGCGCGATTGCCTCGGAGGAAATCCTCTATCCAGACATCGCGCGCGCCATGGCCCTGCGCGGCGCTGAGGTGTTGTTACACTCCTCCAGCGAGATCGCGACGCCAATCCCCAGCCCCAAGAACATCGCCAAACAGGCGCGCGCCATCGAGAACCTGGCCTATGTGGTCTCGGCCAACTCGGGCGGGATCGAGGGCATTGCCATACCCAAGGCCTCGACCGACGGCTCGTCGAAGATCATCGATTATCGCGGTCTGGTGCTGGCTGAAGCTGGCTATGGCGAGAGCATGGCGGCCTATGCTGAGATCGATATCGCGGGCCTGCGCCGCTACCGCCGCCGCTCGGGGATGGGCAATATCCTGTCGCGCCAGCCGCTGGGTCTTTGGCGCGACGCGCTTGATGACCGAGAGGTCCAGCCGCGCAACACATTGACCGATGCACAAGGCGGGATCCTCGCTCCCGATCGCGCCTTTTATGCCGACCGCCAGCGTCGGGTTATCGACCGGCTCTCCGACGAAGGGATCATCTGATGAAGGCCATCCTCGCCGCCGCCCTACTGGTCGCGTCATCCGCCCAGGCGCAAACTCCGGCCATCCCGCCAAAGGTGACGATGGCCCCGGCCAGCGGCGTGCTGGACCGCGATCTGCGTCAGTTCGAGGCCTGGTTCTCTGGCGAGTTCGACAACGCAGAGCAGCACTTCTTTGCCGAGGAGCAGGGGATCCCCGTTCCACCCCGTCGCCACACCACCATCGTCGCCACTGCACCGCACACTTTCAAGATCAGTGATTTCGCGGCCAATGACCTGACCAAGCCGGTCGAGGAGCGCCAAGTCACCACCTCAATCGACGCCCAGGCTGGCGTGATCAAAGTCAGCTCGCCCGGCTGCGAGATGCACTGGACTCGTCGGGCCAATCAGTTTGCCGGCGAGGCGGTCGCCGGGTCTTGTGGGGCCAAGACGTCCACCCGGTTCCTACTGTCGGCCGAAGACCTCTGGATGGGTGACGACACCCGGATGATGCGCGCGCGGCAATGGACCTGCTGGCTGGCCGCGCCGCGTGAGGGCAAGCCGAATGATTCCTTCTTCGCGCCGAGCCTGAAGATCCTCGATCAAGGCGGCGAAGTCTGGGTCAAGACTGACGATCCTATCCCACGCGAGATCGGCTATCGCCTGCGTCAGGTAAAGTGGCCCGCCGGGACCAACCAGGACGCGCTGACACTCTACGTTCTGAAGCGCGGCGAACGCGCACCGGGCTACGCCTGGGCTAGTCCGGACGCCAACCGTATCGGCATCAACCTACGCTGGGTGCAAGGCAGTTGTTCGTGGTAAGCCAGACCCAGCTTCCCCCACGTGTGGGGGAAAGCGGCGCGAACCCCGGATGTAAGTCCGGGGGAGTCGCCGATGGGGGAAGTCGCGGGGACGATCCAAACTCCTTCCCCCATTGTCGCCCGCCGCTGTGCGGCATTGGCGACATTTCCCCCATGCTGGGGGAAGCGAGACTTAGGCTGACTCCCCTACGCCACCCGCTGTTCCTTGATGCAGGTGCGGCGGACCAGCACGTCGTCCTCGAACCAGTGCCACGTGCGGCCGCGATTGTTGTTGTCCTCGCTGATCTGGATCATTTCGTAGAGGTAGTAGCCGGGCAGGTCCTTGCGGGTCCAGGTCAGCACAACGGTACGTGCGTCGATCTCCCAGGCCGAGCCTTCAATTCGCTCGGTGTCCCACCAGATGCGACCGTCGCGGAACTTAGCGGGGAAATGGCTCTCCTCAACCCGGCCGTCGTCCCAGGTGTAGGTGTTGACCTGATGGTAGGCGAAGGGCCCGTCGGCGGGGAAGCGGCACTGGAGCGCCGCCTTGTGGCGGTCGACCTCGCGACCGTCCGTGTCCATATGAATATAGACCCCTTCCCAAGCGCCCTCGTGACGGGCCAGAACGGGCATCGCGGTTCGAATGTCGCTCAAGGGTCGATCTCCGGGTCGGTGGGCGCTAAATGATATACTTCTATATCATTTGAATTTGCCAAGGGGAGAGGGTTTTGACGGCCACGGAAGGTTTGGACCTGTTGGTCGAGGGCACGATCGCCACCCTGACGCTGAACCGCCCAGCGCGGCGCAACGCGGTCAACCGCGCCATGTGGCGGGGCCTGCCCGGCGTGCTGGAGGCGGCGCGGGCAGCTAAGGTCAAGGTGCTGGTGCTGACCGGGGCGGGCGAGGCGTTTGCGGCGGGAGCGGACATCTCGGAGTTCGAGACGGTCTATGCGACACGCGAGACGGCCCGGACCTATTTCGGCGAGATCGCCGCTGGGATGACGGCTCTTGCCGACTTCGAGAGCCCGACCATTGCCCGGATCGATGGAGCCTGCGTGGGCGGCGGCCTGGGCTTGGCGCTTTGCTGCGACATTCGGATCGCGTCCGACCGCGCCAAGCTGGGCATAACCCCTGCTAAGCTGGGTCTGATGTATTCCCTCGCCGATACCAAGCGGCTTGTGGATGTGGTCGGCCCGTCACGCGCCAAGGATATCCTCTATACCGGACGCATTCTGGACGCATCCGAGGCGCTGTCGGCCGGCTTGGTCGATGCGGTGGTCGCCGCCGATCAGCTGGACGCCGCCGTCGCTGACAAAGCCGCGACCATAGCGTCCGCCAGCCAATGGTCGGCGCGCAAGACCAAGGCGATGGTTGGCCGCATCCTCGCGGGGCAGGTCGAGGACGACACACTCACAGGCGAGTGGATGCTGGACGCCGTGGAGGGCGAAGACTTCCGGGAAGGCCGCGATGCGTTCCTAGCCAAGCGGGTGCCGAGATTTCCGTTCGGTTGAGCGGGTTTCGCGAGGCAAATATCTATTTCCAAAACGCATCGGGCCACTGTTGGGACCCGTGCAGAACTCGCAGTATCCGGACCTTGTCCGGCAAGGTCAGATAGGCCACCACATACGGCAGACCCCTCACGACCAACTCGCGTGTACCTGCAACCCGTCCTGGCCGACCACTCTGTGGAAACCGGATCAAGCGGCGGGTGTGGGCCTGGATCACCTCGTCGATGCGAATTGCTGCGTGAGGGTTTTCACGCTCCAGATATGCGAAGATTCGCAGCCGATCCTCGATGGCAAATGTGGACCACTCGAGCTTCAAGTTCAGCTTCTCGTCGTCGCCTTGATCGCTCCCAAGGCTCTGGATCGGTGAGCCGCGAACTGGGCTTCGACCATGTCATCAGCCACGGCTGGACGCGTGTCGTCCAGCGCTTGCTGGACCATGCCGCGAAACCAGGCGTCATAAGCCACAGGGTCTGAGGTAAAGCCCATAGGCAAGGCGCCTTCCTTGGCGATCCGGGTCAGCAGGATTCGGACCGCGTCAGATATCGTAAGACCTAGACCGTCGAGGACCGCGCTCGCCTGAGCTTTGGTGACGGGATCAATGCGCGCCTGGACAATTGTATTCGAAGCCATACTCGTGACCCTCTGTTTGGGAGGTAATTGTACTGCAATTGAATGACAGAAGGTAGGCGCCCATTCCTGCGGTCTACCCCCGATAATCCACGGGCGAACTGATCGGGAGCGACAGCTGCTCCGCCAAGGCCAACG
>JAYTWT010000087.1:0-2307 GCA_043743295.1 Alphaproteobacteria bacterium
CGAGACGCCGATCATCTCGAACTTCAAGGAAGGCTTGACCGTTCAGGAGTATTTCAACTCCACCCACGGTGCCCGAAAGGGCCTGGCCGACACCGCACTAAAAACGGCAAACTCGGGTTACCTGACCCGCCGCCTTGTCGACGTGGCGCAGGACTGCATCATTACCGAAGAGGACTGCGGCACCACGCGCGGCATCACGCTGCGCGCCGTGGTCGAAGGCGGCGATGTGCTGGTCTCGCTGGGCCAACGGGTCCTGGGGCGCTTTGCGGCTGAGGACATCCGCGATCCGACTACAGGGGATGTTGTGGTTCCCGCCGACAGCTATCTCGACGAGAACATGTGCGACGTGATCGAGGCCGCGGGCGTCCAGTCGGTTAAAATCCGCTCTGTGCTGACCTGCGAGACCAAGGTCGGCGTCTGCGGCGCTTGCTACGGTCGCGACCTTGCACGCGGTACGCCGGTGAACATCGGTGAAGCCGTGGGCGTCATCGCCGCGCAGTCGATCGGTGAACCCGGCACCCAGCTGACGATGCGGACCTTCCACATCGGCGGCACCGCGCAGGTCAAGGAGCAGTCGTTCTTCGAAAGCACCAACGAGGGCGTCGCCAAGATCACCGGCGGCAATACCGTGATTGCGGCGGACGGCGGTTTGATCTCGATGAGCCGCAACCTGAACCTCACCGTCCAGGTCGATGGCAAGGACCGCGAGGCCTATAAGGTGCCTTATGGTGCCCGCCTGCTGGTCAAGGATGGCGGCAAGGTCAAGCGCGGCGAGCGTCTGGCCATTTGGGACCCCTACACCACGCCGATCATTACGGAAGTGGGCGGCAAGGTTCGCTTTGAAGACCTCGTAGAGAACTTCTCGTTCCGCGAAGAAGCTGACGAGGCCACAGGTATCTCTAACCGCGTAGTCATCGACTGGCGCGCCTCGTCCAAGGGTTCGGACCTGCGTCCGGCTATGGCGGTCATCGACGACACCGGGGCCTACAAGCGTCTGTCGAACGGCGGGGAGGCGCGTTATCTGCTTCCGGTCGGTGCCATTCTCTCCATCGCCGATGGTGATGAAGTGAAGCCGGGCGAGATCATGGCGCGCATTCCCACGGAAAGCGCCAAGACCCGCGACATCACCGGTGGTTTGCCCCGCGTGGCCGAACTGTTCGAAGCCCGTCGGCCTAAGGACTGTGCCGTCATCGCCGAGATGGATGGCCGCGTTGAGTTCGGAAAGGACTACAAGAACAAGCGCCGCATCAAGATCACACCAGAAGACGGTGGTGAGGCGGTCGAGTTCCTGATCCCGAAGGGCAAGCACATCGCTGTCCACGACGGTGACGTGATCCGCCGCGGTGAATACATCATCGACGGGAATCCTGATCCCCACGATATCCTGCGGATCCTGGGCATCGAGGAACTGGCCAACTTCCTGGTCAATGAAATCCAGGAAGTCTACCGGCTCCAAGGCGTGCCGATCAACGACAAGCATATCGAGACGATCGTGCGTCAGATGCTGCAGAAGGTTGAAATCCTCGAGCCGGGCGATACCGGCCTGCTCAAGGGCGATCATCTGGAGAAGCTGGACGTTGAGGACGAAAGCGCTAAGGCGGAAGCCCGAGGCGGTCGTCCGGCGCTCACCCAACCTGTGCTGCTCGGCATCACAAAAGCCAGCTTGCAGACTCGCAGCTTCATCTCGGCCGCCTCCTTCCAGGAGACGACCCGAGTGCTCACCGAAGCGGCTGTCCAGGGTAAGAGCGACACGCTCGAAGGCCTGAAAGAGAACGTCATCGTCGGCCGTCTGATCCCGGCGGGCACGGGGGCTTACCTGCGCAACCTGCAGCGTGTGGCCGCCAGGCGTGACGAAGCGCTGACCGCCAGCCGTGAAGAAGCGATGGAGCCCCTGCCGGTTGAAATCGCCGAGGCTGCAGAAGTCGAGACCGTCGAGGGCTAAGGCCTTTCGATCTTCGGAAATACGTGAACGGCCCGGGCATAATCCCGGGCCGTTTCGCGTTTTGAGGTTCAGAACGGGACTTTATAGGTCGCGCGATCATTCCCGGTTGTTCGCGCGAGGTCTTCGGCGGTTTGTCCCGGGAGGTTATTTCCCCGCCCGACGGCATTGCCGTTTGCGCTGGGGCCTGCACCGGTGGTCCCGGGCGGTCCGCCCGTGCGCTTGTATGTGAAATCGCTCTCGCGCCGAGCGGCGGCGCTGGCCAGCTCACCAGCTTTGCCGCGTTCAATGCCTAAGCCTGCGAAGGGCGCGCTGCCTGCGCCTCTCGCCAGCTGGTCATCGCAGGCCTCGCGTTCGGTTCGGCTCAG
>JAYTWT010000088.1:0-2372 GCA_043743295.1 Alphaproteobacteria bacterium
GGCCCGACGCGTACTGGCCAGCAAGGACGGCTACGGCTTCATCCTGCCCGAAGCCGAAGCGGTGGCGTTCCGCCGCGCCGGCAAACAGGTATTGAACGGGGTGGCATTGGCGTGCGTGGCGCTAGGAGCGGCCGAGCAGATCGCGGTGATCGGCGACAACGGCAAGCTACTGATCTTCCCGGTCAGTGACCTGCCCGAAATGCCGCGTGGTAAAGGCGTGAAGCTGCAGAGCTACCGCGAAGGCGGCCTGAAGGATGCGGCAGTGTTCTCCGAAGCCGAGGGCATGACCACAGTGGACGGCTCAGGGCGGACCCGCAGCTGGGCGGAGTGGCGCGAGTGGGCCGGGCGCCGCGCCAGCGCGGGCAAGGTCGCGCCAAAGGGGTGGCCACGGTCGGGGCGGTTTGGGGTGCGGTAGCGGCGATCCTCGCCAATGGGGGAGGACCTGGAAGTGTCGGTGACGCTCCCTCACGCGCTTGGCACCACCATCCTCCCGGGCCTAGGGTGTCCCTAGGTTAGGAAACGGAGAGCGCGAAATGCGTCTGGGGTTTGCGGGGCAGGTGGCATCAGCCGCCGTGCTGTTCATGGCGGTGTCCGCTGGCGGTGCCTGGGCCGAAGAGGCTGCGGCACCGGCTCGGGCTGTGGTCTATCCGTCGCCGCCGTCGCCGAACTATGGGCCGCAGAAGGGCTCGATCCGCTTTGTGGATACCGATCCTGGCGAAACCATCGGCGGTACCCTGACGATGCGCCCGGCGGTGGACGAACACGGCAAGCGGCTGGACGCGGCCAAGGCCGGCATCACCATGTACATGATCCACTGGGGCCTGGAGGTTGGTGCGCCGGGGATTCAGGATGACGCAGGGGCCGGTGATCTCGGTGGCGACTGCAAGGGTTTTCGCGACACTGGCCATGTGGTGATGGCCCCAGCTGCCGATGCCGGTGACGTGCTGACCTGGGAGATTCCCAAGGGGACTGCGATTCCAAAGGGCGCGGTCTACTTTGTCGGCCACACGCTCTACGGAACGCTACATAATTTGAACAAGTGCACCCAGACGCCGATCAAGAACCTGATCTCGCACTGAGCTTGACTGGCTGGGGCTATGTCCCGACCAATCGTAAAGGGTCCAGGACCGTGCCGGGCGGATAGTGGTCACCGATGATCATCATGCCGTCCAGGGTGGTCGCCGTGGAGATCACCAGCGCGCCGCCCGGCTCGGCGGTCGTGGCGGCTAAGTCGAGGCGCGCTATTGCGGTGCGGCGGGTCGGGCTCTCAGCGATACTGAGGACCAGACCGTCGGCGGTGGGCTCTATCCAAGGGTCAACTAGGGTGATCGACAGCATGCCGCCGTGCGCCTGCAGGCGAATACGGCCCCGAAACCGACCGGTCCCCGCGGGCGCGCCGTCGGCCACCGCGAGGTCGCTGTCCGCCGCAGCTTCGAAGGCGAAGGTGCCGTCCGGCAGGCGCGATGCACCGTCCTCGGCGGTAAAGACACCGCTGTTCGTCTCTACATAGCTGCGCAGGCTCTGTTTCACGCCCCAGCCCAAACTCGCGACCCGCATCGGCACGCTCCCATGTTCACCGCAACAACGCACAGGCTTGGCCCCTCCGGCAAGCCTCGATGATCGCAGCCGTCGTCGTGGATATCTTGGCGGGGTGTTCGGCTGTAAGGGATGCGGGTCAGTTAGGAGTCGCACGCGATGTCTTTGAACACCAAGAGCTGGAAGTCCCGCGCCGCCGCCCTGCTGTTGGCCCTCGGTCTGACATGCGCGGGGCCGGGCCTAGCTCAGCCAACGACCACTCTGGTTCCCGGGACACCTGCCTTGGGAATCGGCTCGTTCGACCTGAAGGCCAAAGGCTATGCGGTCGAGGAGTATTTCCTGACCGGCACAGCGACGTCCTACAAGCTGAAGGGTGCGCCGAGCCAGGACGGACGCTGGGATTCCGCGCCGGCTGGGACCGCGCCCTTCGCGACGCGTATCGTTGTGGTGCGGCCGACCGACGCCAAGCGCTTCAACGGCACTGTCGTCGTTGAGTGGCTTAACGTCACCGGCGGCCTGGATGCGACGCCGGACTGGACCTACACCCATAAGGAATTGCTCCGCAGCGGCTATGCCTACGTGGGCGTCTCGGCCCAGAAGGTGGGTGTCGAAGGCGCGTCACCGACCGCGCCCGGCCTGCCGCTGAAGCGGATGAACCCGGTGCGCTACGGTAGTCTGGCGCACCCCGGCGATATCTACGCCTTCGACATGTATTCCCAAGCCGGGCAGGCGGTTCGCAGCGGCGGCGTGCTGGGCGGACTAAAGGCGCAGCGCGTGCTGGCGTCGGGCGAGTCGCAGTCGGCGATCTTCATGACCACCTACATCAACGCCATCGA
>JAYTWT010000089.1:0-16841 GCA_043743295.1 Alphaproteobacteria bacterium
CCAAAGAGATCGAACTCAGTTTCGTGCTTGGCTATTCGCCAGAAGAGTTCGCCACCACGCTGAATCGGCTGGCTGAAGGCGTGATCGATGTGTCTGGCCTGGTCACCGGGACGGTCAGCTTGGACGAGGTCGCAGGCGCCTTCACGGCACTGGGCGATCCGGAAGCACACGTGAAGATCCTGGTTCAGCCCGCGGGCTAAGAACTGGATCCGCTCGCCTGCGCTTTCGGATGATCACGCTGATAGGCGGCGACGGCAGAGCGGAGCGCAGGGGTCGCGATGCCGTCGATTGGACCAAGGTAGTAGCCTTGGCGCACAAGCAATGCCTGCGTCTCGGCCAGAGTCGTGGCGGGTGAAATGATCATCGTCAGGTCAAGCTGAGCCGTCGCACCCGGCTGAAACGCGGCGGCGGCACGGTCCAGGGCGCCTCGCTCAGAAGGCTTGAGACTGGCTTCCAGCGCGATGGCTTTTTCCCGAGCAGCCAGATCGCCCGCGTTGGCGGCGATGGAATACCAACGATAGGCCTCGCGCAGGTTTCGATCAACGCCACGGCCTGCCTCATAGATGAGGCCAAGGTTGTACTGCGAATCAACGACGCCTTGATCGGCCGCCCGCCGAAACCAGATCGCCGCTTCGGAATAATCGCGAAGGCCGCCGTCGCCCTGTGAGAGAAACAGCGCGAGGTTGTGCATACCGATGCGTTGGCCGCCTTCCGCTGCGCGCCGCGTCCAGAGCCGCGCCGCCGCAAGGTCACGTGTCAAACCCGCCTCGCCGCCCTCATAGAGGCCGGCCAACTGTAACTGCGCCCGTCCGTCACCAGCCTGCGCCAGACCCGTCAGGCGAGGAAGCGCTGAGGCATCGCCCCGTTCCAGCGCGAGGACGACGTCTTCAAATCGATCCGCAGGCGCACCCGGCGTCGGCGGAGGAGTTCTCAGCGGTGTGGTGGCCCGCAATGTTGGCCGCGTCGGGCTCCAGTCGAGCTTGAGACCGGGCCTGAGCGGCAGGGTCGCCAAAATCTGTCTCGACGCCTCCAGTGCGGTTTGCGCCAATCTCGGCTGGCTGACGGCCAAGGCAGCCGCGGCCATGACACTGATCGCAGCGGCAGCGCTTGCCGCGACGAGTGTCGCTCGGATCGGCCAGGGATCATCGCGCGCAGCGGAAACCTGCGCCATCACGGTCAATGCTGCGTCGAGGCGCACGATAAGCCGCGCCTCCTGTTCCTTTGCGGCGGCCGCTGCGTCCGCAGCCTGTTGGTCAAGCCGCAAAGTCAGCGCTTCGATGTTCCTCAAGAACAGCGGATCCGGGCCTAAGCGTTCGATCCGCTGTCCGAGCGCCTGCAGAGCCCCGACAAGAGCGGCCAGACCTTCGGGCGCTAATGCGGGTCCAGTCGGGGCAAGCAGCCGCACCTCCAGCGCCGCCAACAAGCTTCGCAATTCTCCAACGGCAAGGCGTGTTCGGTCGGCGTCCTCTTTAGACGCAACAACCCCAGATCTTTTGGACCACGCGTCTTCCGCGTCCACGACCTGATCTCCCCTCGCCAGCGGCCAACACACGATGAAGTGTCTTCAGTGACTTCATCTCAGGCCACACAAACAGAGATGACCCCCGCATAATGAAACCCAGCAAGGTTAATCACGGGTCACGATAGGACTGAAATCTCGCCGAGTTGTCGCGGTCGGCGTGGCCTTTTTCAGCAACGGAAGCGCGTCGTCTAGTCGCCGCCCCGGGAGCCAGGCCGTGTGCAGTTTTCCGCTAATTCCATCGAACACTCAAATTCTCAAGATTAACGACGTTGATGCGGCCAAACTTGACAGCTGCATCAACGTTATCTACACCGAAACGAGGCTAACGTTCGATTAACACCCGGTTTGCAACCCAAGGGAAACTGTAGGTTCTCTTTTCCCCCAATGGGGGAATATTTACCACAATCCCTCACGGCCAAGTCGAGTGATGATCGCATCAAGCAAGAGTAGTTGGAAAAGGTGCCATCATGAAGATCCGTATTGCGCTCGCAACCGCCACCGCCGTGATGGCGTTTGGCGGAACAGCTTCCGCGGTTGTCGTGACCGGTACGGCCGCCGCCAACGCGAACATCGTCGCCCCGGCTAGCGTCACGTCGATACGCACGCTGGAATTCGGCACCATCGCTAGGCCGTCGACTTCATCCAACACGATCACAGTGCCCTCGGCGGCCGCCGCTACGGTCACACCGACCATCTCCGGCGGGGGGAACGCCTTCATTCCGACCGCAGGCCTCGGTCGCGCCGCAACGTTCCGCCTGCTGGGCATGCCCAGCCAGACCATCGCGGTCACCGCCAACACGCTGACGTTCGTCTCCTCAGCCGGCAACCTGACCAGTATCGTGGCCCTGGCTCCGGTGGCGTCTGCTGGTACGCTGACCCAGCTTCCGGCTTCGGGTACAGCAGACTTCTTCGTCGGGGGTGCCTTCGATATCTCGGCGACGACCGCCATTCAGGCCTACACCGGGACGGTCACCCTCTCTGTCGATTTCAACTGATCTGGAGCACCGGCAACTTGAACGTCGCCGGTCTCTGAGTCCTCAGTCTCGGACCAACATGGGTCGAGCCGCCCTTACAGTTTTGATCCTTCTGCTGGCCACAGGCCTCGGCACCAACACGCTTGCCGCGACCGCCAGCGCAGGGGCGTCTGCAACCATTGTCGCCAATAGCGCGGTGCGTATGAACTGGTCGGTGGCGATGCCCACTGTCAACGGCGCAAACAACGGTGCGCGATTCACCGGCACGGTGCCCTCCATGATGATGGCAATTATGGTGATGCCAGGAAATGAGCGCTTAACGGTTCGGCGCGATGATGCACCGGGCGGGTTGGTGACAGCGCCGACCAGCTTCGAGGTTATTTCGCCTGAAGGAGAAACCGCCTTGCTCGTCAGAACAACGGTCGACTCTGAGTCATGGGTGTCGAGCTCTGGCGCGATCTTGAGCGGCTCCCTGGAGGGGAGTTCAGCCGCCAGCATCGACGTTGCCCAGGGCCTGATGCGGATCACCTATCCCGAGTCGATTGGCGCAGCTGTCCGAGAGACACTCACCGTCGTGGTTCAATACAACTGATGAATTGGCATCACCCCAAATTTGCCGGCGTTGTGGCGAGCCTCGCCCTGGTGATCGGCACATCAGCTGCGGCACAGGTCTCGCCACCGGCTCCATCGTCGCCCTCGTCAGCGGCATCTCCGAGCAACACGGCACAGGGCGCGTTGCTCAACATCACACCGCGCCGGCTGACCTTCGATCGCGGTCGGCGCAATGGATCCATCTTCCTGCTCAATCAGGGTTCCGAGGCGGTCACGGTAGACCTGACGATCGGCGACCGCGTGATGTTGCCGGACGGCCAGATCTTTCCCGTCGAGGAGGCGGCCAAGCGCGCTGACGTTAGGGCCGCCGTAGATCAGCTCAAGTCGGCGCAGGGCTTTATGCAGGTCTCGCCCCGACGGGTGACCTTACTGCCCGGGCGTCCGCAGACGGTTCGGATCCGCATGGGCGGCCTCCCCGATGCGGCCAGCGGCGAGCATCGCAGCCACCTGACAGTCACAACCATACCACCTCGCGATGCGGGTACGACCGTTGAATCGGCCGCGAGCGGAGCCTCCGACCAACTCAGCTTCAAGATCGTAGCGGTCTATGGGCTGTCAATCCCGCTCATTGTGCGACCCGGCGATGCGGATGTGCGCGCCGCCATTGAAGGCGCGCACGTTGTCCCCCCCCAAGCCCCAGCCGCCGGGGGATCTCCTGCCGAGCGGGCGGCATCGGTGAGTCTGGACCTGGTCAGGCTAGGCTCGAGCTCAGCCTACGGTAACATCGAGGTCCGACTGGTGGGCGAGCGGCGCGGCGCTGAAGCCTTAGGGACCGTCAGGGGCGTTGCGGTGTATCCGGAGATCGCCAAACGGGCGGTCCGCATCCCCCTGTCGCGGACCCCTCTGCAAGGCGAGAAACTCGAGGTGACCTTTACGGACGACGACACGTCCCCGGGAAAGGTCCTTGCGAAAGCTGTCTTCTAGATGGCCGGGCTCTCTCGTCGCTGCGGCCTTCGCCCTTTTGCACTCCGCTCCGGCGCAATCGGCTGATCCTGCACGTCCGGTCGCCAGAGCCGTCTCTGAAGCCTCGACCGACGCCGCAGCCGCGCTAGATCCTGCGGCCTTGCTGCTTTTCTCCGTATCGCTGGACGGGCTCACCTTGTCTGAAGGGATCGGCGCTTATGGCTCCGTTGACGATCCGCTTGTGCCGGTTGGGGAACTGGCCAGGCTGTTGGAAGCGGACATTGATGTGCTGCCGTCCGACCGCCGGATCGTCGGACGTCTGGGTGAGGCGCGGCGATCCTTGCTGGTGGACCTGAAAACGGGCCTCGCGCGGGTCGCAGGCCGCGACGTTGCGATCTCGGCAGGCGACACAGCGGTAACGCAGACGGAGATCTATCTTCGGGTCTCGACGCTACAAAAACTCATTCCACTTGAGGCGGAGATCGCCGGTGATGAGCTGCTGATAAAGCTTCATGCCACAGAGAAATTTCCGGTGCAGGCCCGTCTCCAGCGGATCGCCAACCGCGAAGACGGCGCGCGCGGGCCATCAGCCGACAATGAGACGTTCAAGGTGGCACAGCCCTATGCCCTGTTCAGCCCCCCGAGCATGGACGTCGTGCTGGACGCTGCGCTTCGCTCTGGGACGCGGGATAAGGCGTTTCGATACGATCTGCGGCTAGCGGGCGACCTACTCTGGACCAATTTCCAGGGGTTTGTGGGCTCCGATGAAGAGGGGCGCGCGACCAACGCCCGGGTTCTGCTGCAGCGGCGCTCTGTGGAAGGCAACCTGCTGGGGCCGCTACACGCAAGAGACGTCAGCCTCGGCGACACCTACTCGCCAGGGTTGGCCATTGGTCCACGGAGTGCTTCGGGGCGTGGATTTTCGATGTCCACGGCGCCTATTCAACAGACCAACGTCTTCAATCGGATCGACTTACGGGGTGATCTACCCTCGGGCTATGACGTCGAACTCTACGTCAATGAGGTGCTGCGCGGCGGCACGGCCCAGGCGGTGAATGGGCGCTTTGAGTTTCTGGATGTTCCTTTGTCGCCGGGCGTCAACGTCCTGCGCGTGGTGACCTATGGGCCGCGTGGCGAACGCGACGAACAGGTCCAGGTGGTCAATGTGGGCGCGGCGCTACTCCGGCCCGGCGAGGCGCAGATGACTTTTGGCGTGGTTGAGCAGAACCAGCCGTTGATCCGCCTGAGATCGCGCGACTTGGGCGTCAGCACCGACCCGGGCCTCATGAACGGCGGCGGCGTCCGGGCGGTGGCGTCGGTGAACTATGGGATCAACGATCTGGTGACGATGACCGCCGGCGTAGCGCGGGTGCCGCGCGCCAACGGGCGGGGTATGGGCGTCTACACTCTGGGCGCGCGCACCTCGATCCTGGGAGTTGCAACCCAGTACGACGCTGGATGGGACGGTCGCGGCGGCTCGGCCCAGTCGCTGGGTCTAGCGGCTCAGTTGGGCGCCCTTTCCGGCGTGCTGCGCCATGCCGAGTATCGCGACGGCTTTGTCGATGAGAACAATCTGGGCTCCAATCCTCGGCTCGAACTGCGTCGTCGCACCGAGATGACCGCAGATAGCAGTGTCAATCTGCGAGGGCGGATCATTCCCGTCTCATTCCGGGCGGTCCACAACACCTATTATGACCGTTCAACCGAGTTGCTGGCAGGCGGGCGGGCTTCATCCAGCGTGGCCGGCGTGCTGTTTTCTTTGGGCTGGGAGTACCAGCGCCAGGCGTTTCGCCCTGCCCGGACGATTGAGACCCTCACCGGGTACGTGACAGCCTCAACGTTTCGGAACTATCGCTGGCAGGTCCGCTCGACCCTGGATTACGACATCCTGCCAGACTTCAAGGCGCGTTTTCTGACGGTAACCGTTGACCGTAGGCTCACGGACGACTGGTCGCTGCGGTTCGGTCTTGGCCAACCACTGAACAAAGCCGATGGCTGGAATCTGCTGCTTTCCAGCATACTGACAACCCAGTACGGCGACCTGGCCGTCACCGGTGAGTACGACAACGGAACCCAGGACTGGCGCGTCGCAACCCAGTGGAGCTTTGGCCTGGGCTACGATCCTAGTCGCCGAGGCTATGACATCATGCGAACAGGTCCGGGCTCAGGCGGCTCGATGCTGTTCAACGCCTTTATCGATGAGAACGGCGACGGTATTCGGCAGGCCAGTGAGGCCCCGGCCCCCAACGTCGCCCTGTCGGGCGGCCAGCAACGTAATGCCGTAACCGGACGGGACGGCCGGGTGCTGGTGACCGGCATTGGTTCAGGCCCGACGGCGCAGTTGGACGTCAATCTGGATAGGCTGGAGAACTCCGCGGTCTCCGCGCCGCCGACGCGGCTGGAACTGCGACCCCGCCCAGGGGTCGTCGCACGGGTCGACTATCCGTTGCGACCGACCGGTGCCGTGATGGTGAAAGTCGAACTGCTTCGGGAGGATGGCAAGCACGTGGGCCTTTCGTCCGTACGGGTTCAATTGGCCCAGGCCGACGGCTCGATCGTCGAGAGCGTTACAGAGTTCGACGGTACAGCTGCGTTCGACGCTGTGCCGCTGGGCAGCTATCAAGTGCAACTCGATCCCAAACAGGCTGAGCGCCTGCGGATGCGCCTCCTGGACCGACAGAGCGTTCTGATCCGAGGCGGCGGTAGCGATACCCCCGACGTCACCATTCAGGTTCGTTTCGACCCCGCGCCGCCCGAAACCACAATCGCCAAGTCGGGCGGCGAGTGACATGGCGGCTGGGCGACAAAGGCTGATGGGTCTGGTAGTCTAAAGTGTGATGTCTGCAGCGTTTCGTCCTTGGGTCCTCGGCACCTTGATTGCCACTATCGTAGGCGGCGGCGCCGGCGCGGCCACCTATCTGATCAATGTCGAAGGCCCAATGGACCTTGCGACCGTCACGGCCGCGCAGACTGGCGACACCGTCTTCCGGATCAGCCCTAGTTCTGGCGCTGTCACCGTGGCCTCCGGCGCGGGGCGGCGGATCTCTTCCAGCAATGCGCGGAGCCAGGTCTCGATCACTTGCCGACCAGGACGCGGTGCGGACACGGCCTGTCAGACTGACAACATCGCGGTGCGCGTCTCGGCCATCGGCTTCGTTTCCGGACGGGCCCGCGCGCCGACCAATTTCTCGGTCTCGATGGGTACCGCGACCCAGGTCGGCCCGGCGACGGGGACAAATCCGCTGGCGTTTTCGATTGCACCTCCCGGCGACAATGGCACCAAGACGTTCTTCGTCGGTACGGACTTCGGCGTTGCGGGCGATGACTCGGCGCTGAGCAGCGGCGCTGGCGAAAACAATTTCCTGGTCGCTATCGTCAATCCCGGCGGCATCTCGATCAGCAGCGACACGGACAAGGGCCTGGTCACAGTGTTGCGGGCGCTGGCCATCACCAAGACCGGGGACTTGAGTTTTGGTCGGATTCAGATTCCGACGAGCGGTGTCAGTACGATCATCCTAGACGCCGCCACAGGCACCCGGACGGTCAGCGGCAGTGGGTTCGGTTACCCCACCCCGGCGGCGACCCGCGCCGCGTTCAATATCACCGGTGAAGGTGGCCAGCAGGTTTCCCTGTCGGTTCCCGCCAGCCTCACGCTTACAGGTCCAGGCTCGCTGGCGGTGAGCCTGAGCTCCAGCGCGTCCGGCTCGCCGACCCTCGCAGGGACGTTGGGCAGCGGTGGCGCATTCGGCTTCACCGTGGGAGGCCGTTTTGACATCAGCAATACGACACCGATCGGGGCATATTCAGGTGTGCTTACCGTCAGCGTCGACTATAATTAGAACCTTCCCCACGTTGTCGGGCATGCGCTCCGACCCGCCTTTCTTCGATCAATGCAGGATATCGTCATGAACCGTTTCGCTCTCGTCGCCGCGCTAGCCCTTGTGGCAACACCCGCCTTTGCCGCGCTCAAGACCGGCGACAAGGCTCCGGATTTCAACGCCCCCGGCTTCATGGCTGGCAAGGCCTTGAGCTTTTCGTTGGCTGACGCCCGTAAGAAAGGGCCCGTGGTGCTCTATTTCTTCCCGGCCGCCGACACCAAGGGCTGCAATCTGGAAGCCAAAATGTTCGCCGACGCTATGGACCAGTACAAGGCGCTGGGCGCGACGGTTATCGGTGTAACCGCGGGCAACCTGGACAAGCTGCAGCAGATCTCCAGCGACACGGACAAGTGCTCTGGCAAGTTCCCCGTTGCCGCTGACCCGGGAGCCAAGATCGCGCGTCAGTACGACAGCGTGATGCCGATGAAGCCCGATTGGTCTGACCGGACCTCCTACGTCATCTCGCCAGCGGGCCAGGTGCTCCACACCTACTCCAAGCTGGACCCCTCGGAACACGTGGCCCAGACGCTGGGTGCCGTGAAAGCGTTCCGCGCTAGCAAATAGGCCTCGCAGACCCTCGCGCGCGGCGAAAAGCCTTGCCCGCGCGGGGGATTTCCCCTATCTGCCCGCCTCCTCACGGAGAGCGGTCTCTCGCGGAACACAAAAGGGACGGGAAACCCCCGTCCGCCGCGTCAGAGACCCATCACGGTGTGCAGGCTTCCGCTGCATGCCGCGCCGCCCTCCACAATGGAAGAAGGACCGTATGGCGCTCTACGAACACGTCGTAATCTCGCGGCAGGATATATCTCCGCAACAAGCCGAAGCCCTCAACGACCAGCTCAAGCACCTCATCGAGGAAGGCGGCGGCACGGTCGCAAAGATTGAGTACTGGGGCCTTCGCAACCTCACTTATCGGATCAAGAAGAACCGCAAGGGCCACTACTCCCTCCTGGCGATCGACGCACCGTCGGCTGCTGTAAAGGAAATGGAACGCCAGCTGTCGCTGAACGAAGACGTGCTGCGTTACTTGACCTTGCGGATGGAAGAGCTCGACCTAGAGCTTTCCCCGGTCCTCGCCCGCCGTGATCGCGACCGCGATCGTCGCGACGACGTTCCTCAGTTTTAAGGAAAGGGAGACTCCTCAATGACCGACGAATCTTCCATCGAAACCGGCCCGGCCGCTGCACCCGCTTCGGGTGGTGCCCGCCGTCCCTTCTTCCGCCGCCGTAAGGTTTGCCCGTTCTCCGGCGCCGGCGCGCCGAAGATCGACTACAAGGACGTGAAGCTGTTGCAGCGTTACGTCTCTGAGCGCGGCAAGATCGTTCCCGCACGGATCACCGCCGTCTCAGCCAAGAAGCAACGCGAACTGGCCAAGGCCATCAAGCGCGCCCGCTTCCTGGCACTCCTCCCCTACGTCGTGAAGTAAGGGAGACGCACAGATGAAAGTCATTCTGCTCGAACGCGTTGAAGGCCGAGGCGCCCTTGGTGATGTGATCACCGTCAAGGACGGCTACGCCCGCAACTTCCTACTGCCTCGCCAGAAGGCGCTCCGCGCCAACGCGGCGAACCTGAAGGTCTTTGATGCGCAGCGCGCTGACATTGAAGTCCGCAACACCAAGGCCAAAGACGCTGCAGGCGGTGCCGGTGAAAAGCTGGACGGGACCCAGTACATCCTGATCCGGCAGGCTGGCGAAAGTGGCCAGCTCTACGGTTCTGTGTCGGGCCGCGATGTGGCCGACGCCGTGAACGCCGACGGTGGCAAGGTCGAACGGGCCATGATCGTGCTGGACAAGCCGATCAAGACCCTGGGCCTGCACGCCATCAAGGTGCGGCTCCATGCCGAAGTCGTCGTCACCGTGACGCTGAACATCGCGCGCAGCCAAGACGAAGCCGAACGCCAAGCGCGCGGCGAGAACGTGATCAACTCGCAGTTCGAGGAAGATCGCGCCGCCGACGAACAGGCCGCCGCCGATATGCTGGAAGGCGGAGCTGGCACGCACGTAGACTTCGAACGCTCCGACTCCTAAGTCACGCGAACGAACTGAAGACATGAACGGCGCGGAGGGCATCCTCCGCGCCGTTTCTTTTGACCTGCGGCGTTGTGCGACGCATTAGGCGGGGATGACCTCTCCGAGCCGCGCGCGGCTAACAATTGACCTGGACGCCCTGGCCCACAACCGCGCCGTCCTGGTAGCGGAAGCGCCGGGCACAGAGGTTGCGGCTGTCGTTAAGGCGGACGGCTATGGGCTTGGTGCCGGACCGCTGTCGCGGCGGCTTTGGGCGGAGGGGACGCGCAGTTTCTTCGTCGCTCGCCTCAGCGAAGGCGAAGCCCTGCGGAGCGCCCTGCCCGACCGCCCAGCACGCATTTATGTGCTGGACGGACTGACCTCCGGCTGCGCCAAACGGTTGGCCGCGGCTGACCTCACGCCCGTGGTATCTACCGTGCCGCAAGCACACGCGGCTATGGCGCTGGCTGCAGCGCAGGGTGGTTTGGACGTCGCAATCCAGGTGGATACTGGCATGAACCGGCAGGGCCTCTCTTTGGAGGATGCGCGCGCGCTGACCTCCGAACCCGGTGGGCTGCGCAAGCTGGACATCAGTCTGTTGATAAGCCACCTCGGTTCAGCGACCGACCCGGACGAGCCGCGCAACGCCGCCCAACTGGCCAACTTCCGCAAGGCCTGCACCCTATTTCCCGGCAGCCGGACAAGCCTGGCAGCATCGGCCGGTGCCTTCCTTGGCCCGGACTACCGCTGTGACATGGTTCGCGGCGGCATCAGCCTGTTGGGTGGCGGTCCGGAAGAACGAACTGATCCTCGCTTGCGAGCGGTGGCCCATCTTACCGCGCCCATCATCGACATCCGCCACCTCGGTCCGGGAGATCGGCTGGGCTATGGCACCACATTCACAGCACCGAGGTCCATGCGGATCGCCATCGTGGCGGCCGGTTACGCCGACGGGATCATCCGCGCCGCCATGGGTAGGGGCCATGCGTGGGCGGCTGGGGCGCTCCACCCACTGCTAATCGTGACCATGGACCTGCTGGCTCTCGATATCGGCCAAGCGGACCTCGCCGTCGGAGATCACGTCGAGCTCTTGGGTCAGAACGCACAACTTGACGATCTGGCGGCCGCAGCAGGCACGGTGGCCCACGAGGTGCTGGTGCGGCTCAGCATGCGGGCTGAACGGATCTATCTCGGGGAAGTCTGACGGCGTGACGCGCACAGACCTAGGGCGCGCGGTCGGTTAAGCTACACGGCATTCGAATCACGGAGACTTTATGGCCCGCGACGGCGCAATCTATGCTTGTCAGTCGTGTGGCGCGGTGCAATCGCGCTGGTCAGGGCAGTGTCCAGCCTGCAACGCGTGGAACAGCCTCGCCGAGGAGCTGACCAGCCGTCCGCCGGGCGCACTGAAGGCTACCAAGCCCACCCGCAAAGGCCAGATCGCCTTCGAAGGTCTGGATCAGACGACCCCTGCCCCACCCCGAATCTCCACCGGTGTCGATGAGTGGGACCGGGTCTGCGGCGGTGGCGTGGTGCCGGGTTCGGCCATCCTGGTCGGCGGCGACCCCGGCGTCGGCAAATCGACCTTGCTGCTACAGGTGGCCGCCAATGCCGCACGGCGCGGTGCGCGCTGCGCCTACATCTCCGGTGAAGAAGCCATGGAGCAAGTCCGAGCCCGCGCCCATCGGATGGGACTAGCCGATGCGCCGGTGAGGCTGGCCGCCGAGACGTCCCTGCGCGTGATCGTGGACGGCCTCAAAGCCGAACCCTTTGACCTGGTGGTGATCGATTCCATCCAGACGCTATGGAGCGACGCCCACGAAGCCGGGCCGGGCTCTGTCACCCAAGTCCGCGCGGCGACCGGCGAGTTGGTTCGGCTGGCCAAAGCCCGAGGGATTGCCATTGTCCTGGTCGGCCACGTGACCAAGGATGGCGCTATCGCCGGGCCGCGCGTTATCGAACACATGGTCGACGCCGTCTTCGCCTTCGAAGGCGAGCGCGGCTATCCGTTCCGCATCCTGCGCGGAGCCAAGAACCGGTTCGGCGCGACGGACGAAATCGGCGTGTTTGAGATGGGCGACAGTGGACTGGCCGAGGTCAAAAATCCGTCGGCGTTGTTCCTCAACACCTCGGGCGAGCGGGCGGCCGGGGCGGCTGTATTCGCCGGGATCGAGGGGTCGCGCCCAGTGCTGGTAGAAATCCAGGCGCTGGTGGCACCCTCCGCCTACGGGACGCCGCGACGCGCTGTCGTCGGCTGGGACAGCGGACGTCTGGCCATGGTCCTAGCGGTATTGGAGTCGCGCTGCGGTCTGAGTTTCGGGGATCGCGACGTCTATTTGAACGTGGCCGGTGGCTTGCGTATCTCAGAGCCAGCCGCCGACTTGGCCGCCGCCGCCGCCCTCGCCTCGTCGGCGTTCGATGAGGCCTTGCCCCAAGACTGCGTCGTATTCGGTGAGATCAGCCTCTCGGGCGAAGTCCGTCAGGTCAGCCGCATGGACGGCCGGCTTAAGGAAGCGGCCAAACTGGGGTTCCGTCGCGCCTTAGGACCGGCAGGGGCTGATCCTCCGGCAGGGATGTCGTTCACCGGCGCCAGCCGCCTTGCCGACGCCATCAGCCGGATTCGCGAAGGTGAATGGACGTGAGAACGCTATGACGCAGCTGGATTTCATCATCCTCGCGCTGCTGGCCGTCTCGGCGGCTGTCGGGTTCTCGCGCGGTGCCGTTCGCGAGATCTTCGCGTTGGTGGCTTTGGTGGCCGCCGCCGGATTAGCTGTACTCGGACTGCCGGTGTTTGGGCCGATGGTCCGCAGCGTGATCCATCCACCGTGGCTGGGCACGGGCGCCGCCGTGGCGCTAGTCTTCGTTCTGGCGTTTGTCGCCCTGCGGCTGATCGGCGCGGGAATCGCGCGGCAGGTTCAGAGCATCCACGTGCTGGGCTTGCTGGACCGTTCCCTCGGCCTGCTGATCGGGCTGGCGCGCGGCCTGATTCTGCTCGGCGCCATGTTCCTGGCGTTTCACGCCCTGACCCCAAAAGACATCCAACCGCGATGGATCGTCGGCGCGCAGATGTGGCCGGTCGCCCGCAACATGGGGCGGTTGATTGAGAGCCTGGTCCCTCAGGGCCTCGACGCCGCGGGCCGATTAAAACCGATGCTTGAACGCGCGATTCGCGACGGTTCAGGTGACAGATCGAAGACAGAGGGCTACGACGCGCGGCAACCGACTGACGCCACGGCCCCGGAGCGCGCTCGATGACCTCGCATAGCCAGCCCAGGACAGCGCCGCCGCGCGATCCCGATGATGATGCGCCGCGCCTTGAATGCGGGGTGTTCGGGGTCTTCAACGTCGCGGAGGCTTCCGGGCTGACCGCCCTGGGGTTGCACGCGTTGCAGCACCGCGGACAGGAGGCGTGCGGCATTGCATCATTCGACGGGCAGCGGTTTCATACCGAGCGCCACATGGGCTATGTCGGCGACGCGTTCGGGGGTGGTGATCTGAACAAGCGGTTGCCGGGCGACTGTGCGATCGGCCACACCCGATATTCCACCGCTGGCGGCAGTTTCCTGCGCAACGTCCAACCGATGTTCGCTGACCTGCAGGCTGGCGGCATTGCCCTGGCCCATAACGGCAACCTGACCAACTTCCACACTCTGCGCGACCAGTTGGTATCTGAGGGTGCGATCTTTCAGTCCACTTCCGATTCTGAGGCTATCCTGCACCTGATTGCTCGGTCACGGCGGCCGAGGTTCCTGGATCGATTCACCGAGGCGCTGCAGCAGATCGAAGGCGGCTATGCCTTGGTTGCGCTGACCAACAAAAAGCTGGTGGGCGTTCGCGATCCGCTCGGCATCAGACCGCTGGTCCTGGGCGAACTGGGGGGCAAATCCGTTCTGGCATCGGAGACCTGCGCCCTCGATCTCGTCGGCGCGACCTTCGTCCGTGATATTGAACATGGTGAGATGGTCGTCATCGACGAAAGTGGTGTGCGTAGCTTTCGACCTTTCCCGGCCCAGACCGCTAGGCCCTGTATTTTCGAATATGTCTACTTCGCGAGGCCTGACTCGGTCGTGAACGGTCGCTCCGTCTATGATGTGCGCAAGCGCATGGGCCAGCGTCTGGCGCAGGAAACGCCCGCGGACATCGATGTTGTGGTTCCGGTGCCAGATAGCGGTGTGCCGGCCGCGCTGGGGTTCGCCCAGGAAGCTGGCGTCCCCTTCGAGATGGGCATCATCCGCAACCACTATGTCGGTCGGACCTTCATCCAGCCGACGCAGGATGCGCGAGAGTTGGGTGTCCGAATGAAATTGTCGCCCAACCGCGCTGTTTTAGCAGGGAAACGTGTCCTGTTGGTGGACGACAGCATTGTACGCGGCACCAACTCGGTCCGCGTCGTTCGCATGGTCCGCGAGGCCGGCGCTAGAGAGGTGCATCTGAGGTCCGCCTCCCCGCCGATCAAGTGGCCGGACTACTACGGTATAGATATGCCTGATCGGGATAAGCTACTGGCAGCCAATCACTCCGTCGAAGAAATCGCCCGCATCCTGGGCGTCGATTCTATGGGCTATCTGTCGGTTGAAGGGCTCTATTGGGCGATGGGCGAGGTCCGCGATGCCGCCCATCCGCAGTTCACGGATCACTATTTCACCGGTGAATACCCCACGCGTCTGCTGGATCGCGAGATCGCCGAGGGCCGCAACGAACTGGTTGAGCGACAACTGTCTTTCCTGGTCGACGCGTGACCCCTGCGAGATGGGGTTCCCGTCTGAAGCCTGACTGGTATCTCGTTCTGATCATCGCCATGGGCGTCGCCGCCTCCATCTTCCCCGCGCGCGGGGAGGTGGCGACCACGCTGGGCTGGATCACCAAGATCGCGATCGGGCTGGTGTTTTTCCTGCACGGCGCGCGGCTGTCGCGCGAGGCGGTATTCGGTGGGATGATGCACTGGCGGCTGCATCTCGTGGTGCTGTCCGCCACCTTCGTGGTCTTCCCGCTGTTATGCGTCGGGATCGCAGCGCTACCCGCCTGGATCACCCCGCCGCCGCTGGCCACAGGTATCGTCTTCCTGGGTTGCCTGCCGTCGACCATTCAAAGTTCGATTGCGTTCGTGGGCATCGCGCGTGGCAATGTACCGGCTGCCGTCGCCGCCGCGTCTGCCTCCAACCTGCTAGGTGTGGTGCTGACGCCGTTGCTGGTGGGATTGCTGCTGCACGCGCAGGGCGGCGTTAGCGCGGCGTCCTTCCTGACGATTGTGGTCCAACTGTTGGCACCGTTCGCCTTGGGGCAGGCGTTGCGGCCGTGGATTGGCAGGTGGGTGGCGGCACATGCAAGGCCACTGTCTCGGCTTGATCGCGGCTCGATCCTTCTGGTTGTCTACACAACGTTCTCCGGCGCGGTTGTTGCTGGGGTCTGGCAACAGTTGGGGATCTTAGACCTCGTCCGCCTGCTCATCATCTGCGCCGTGCTACTGGTGATTTTGCTGATGATTACAATGACAACCGCGCGCAGCTTCAGGTTCAGCAGGGCCGACGAGATCGCCATCGTCTTCTGCGGCTCCAAGAAATCCCTGGCCAGCGGCGCGCCCATGGCGGCTGCGCTGTTGGTGCCGGCGACCGCGGGTGTCGCTCTGATCCCGCTGATGATCTTTCACCAGATCCAGCTGATGGCCTGCGCCGCGATCGCTCAACGCTATGCCGAGCGACCTGACACGGCGGAGCGGAACGTCTAGAGGAACGGGCATGTCTGACCTACCCCTAGCCAACCGTATCGCCCTGGTCACGGGTGCCAGCCGCGGCATCGGGCGTGCCTCCGCCCTAGCCCTGGCGGCAGCTGGGGCCCACATCGTGGCTGTTGCGCGCACACCGGGCGCACTTGAGGCGCTGGACGATGAGATCCGGAGGCTGACGGGTGAGCCTGCGACCCTGGTTCCGATGGATATCGCCGAGGCGGGTGGCCTGGATCAACTGGGCCAGGCCATCCACCAGCGGTTTGGTCGGCTGGATGTGTTAGTCCACGCCGCTGCCATTCTGGGGCCGATGACCCCGGTCGCGCATATTGAACCCGACCATTGGGACCGTGTCGTCGCGGTGAATCTCACAGCCTCCTACCGATTGATCCGCAGCGTGGAGCCACTTTTACGCGCCTCCGACCGGCCTCGGGCGATCTTTCTGACCAGCGGGCGCGCCGTGCGTCCGAAGGCTTTCTGGGGACCCTACGGCGTCACCAAGGCAGGGTTAGAGCATCTGGTGCGGACCTGGGCTGATGAGCTGGAACAGACGCCTATCCGTGCCGTTCTGCTGGACCCCTCCGTCATGCGCACGCGGATGCGGGCCGAGGCCATGCCGGGCGAGGATCCGAATATCCTGCCGGACCCTTCCGAGATCGGGCCGCTGATCCTTGAGTTAGCCCAGGCGGACCTGGGCCACCCGACCGCTAGCGTGGTTTTTTCGGACTGGAAACAGGCCGGGACGCGCGCTTCGGTTTAACACCGGGCCGCATCAATTTGGCTGCCCGACCGCGCGGATTGCCCGGCTTGGGCTTCGGCTTGGTCTTCGGCCGTCCTGGAGGCTTGGTCGGGGCGGAGTCAGCCCCGTCCTTGGCCCGCGTCGCCGCCGCGCGTCGGATATTGGCCGCCATACCGGTTTTACGCTCCGACGGCTTGGCACGACTCAGGCCCGTGCCACTCTTTTCCTCGCCCTCTGCAAACGGGTTCTTGTTGGACTTCACCGTCAGGCGGATTGGCACGCCGGGCAGGTCGAAACTCTCTCGCAGGGAGTTCACCAGATAGCGCCGATAGTGGTCTGGCAGCTGGTCGGCGCGACTGGCAAACATCACAAAGGTCGGCGGCCTAGCCTTGGTCTGGGCCATGTACTTCGGTTTCACACGCTTGCCGCCGACGGCGGGGGGCGGGTGACGCGCAACTGCTATCCGCATCCAGTCGTTGAGGTCC
>JAYTWT010000090.1:0-1803 GCA_043743295.1 Alphaproteobacteria bacterium
GCGCAACATCTGAACCGAACCGGCCATACCGGCGCAGTCGTGAGCCAACAGTCGGGCGCATCGCACTGGCTGCGGGTTCGCCGTGCGGTTCCGGAGCCCAAGCCATTGGTCTCGATCATTGTGCCCACGCGTGACCGCATCGACCTGTTTCAGCGTTGCGCCGAGGGCGTGCTGAGCGGCACAGACTATCCGACGCTGGAGTTCCTGGTCGTTGACAACGGCAGCGTAGAGCCAGAGACGCTCGCCCTTTTTGAGCATTTGAAGACCGACCCTCGGGTGCGGATTCTGCCGGCACCAGGCCCGTTCAACTTTTCAGCCCTGATGAACCGCGCCGTCGCCGAGGCGAAGGGCGAGATCATCCTGCTCCTGAACAACGACATCAGCATGATCGGGGCCGACTGGCTCTCCGAGTTGGTCAGCCACGCCGTGCGCCCGAATGTCGGCGCTGTTGGCGCGCGCCTGCTCTATCCCGACGGCACGGTCCAGCATGCGGGTGTCGTCCTAGGCATCGGTGGCGTAGCCGGGCACCTGCATGTTGGCGCGCCGGGTGCCCATGCGGGCTACCAAGGCCATCTGAAGCTTGCCCGCAATGTCTCTGCGGTCACTGCAGCCTGCCTGGCCATGCGTCGGGCAGTTTATCTCGAAGTCGGCGGTATGGACGCCGAGCGCTTGACCGTCGCGTTCAACGATGTCGACCTCTGCGTGAAGGTTCGCGCGGCGGGCTACGACATCGTCTGGACCCCCTTTGCCGAGCTCCACCACCACGAAAGCGCGAGCCGCGGTCTTGACCTCGCCCCCGCCGCCGCCGCCCGCTTCCAGTCCGAGATCGCCACCATGCGCGAGCGCTGGGCCGCCGAGTTAGACAACGACCCTTTCTACGGCCCGATGTTCGATAAGCGGTTCAGCAACTACCGGGTCGCTGAGCCGCCCGAGCGGGTGAAACCGTGGGTCAGCTCCGATAGTCCCCGTTGATCTCGACGTAGCGCTTGGTGAGATCGCAGGTCCACATGGTGGAGCCGGCGCGGCCCACGCCGACGTCGACCGCGACCTCGAGTTCGGCGTTTTTCATGTAGGCGGTCATCTTGGCTTCGTCGTAGGTCTTGGCGATCAGGCCGTCCTGCGCAGCCCAATGGGGTCCGAACCTCACACTGATGCGGTCGCGGTCCACCGGCTCGTCGGCGCGGCCCACGGCCATGACGATGCGGCCCCAGTTGGCGTCCTCTCCGGCGAAGGCGGTCTTGACCAGAGGGCTCTCAGCAATCGTGCGCGCAATCTTGCGTGCCGAGGCCGCGGTCTCGGCACCGGTCACTGTGATCTTGATGAACTTGTTGGCACCCTCGCCATCGCGGACCAGCTGGTGTGCCAAGTTCAACAATACCTGCTCCAGTTTGTCGCGGAAATCAGCCAAGCGCCGATCGCCAGCACGGCTGATTCTTGCCGCCCCCGATTTTCCAGTGGCGAACAACAACAGCGTGTCGTTGGTCGAACGGTCGCCGTCCACCGTGACCGCGTTGAAGGTGTTGCGGGTGTAGAGGTTGACGAGGTTCTGCAGCGCGCCCGGCGCAATCGCTGCATCGGTGACAACAAAGGCCAGCATGGTCGCCATATCCGGCGCAATCATGCCTGAACCTTTGCAGATCCCGCCGATCCGAACGGTCACACCGTCGACGTCCGCCTCGACAAAGGCGCCCTTGGGAAACGTGTCGGTGGTCATGATCGCCTGCGCGGCACCATCCCATCCGTCGGCGGCCATGCGAGCTTCCAGGTCGGGAAGGCGCGCCGTAATCTTGGCGTCGTCCAGCA
>JAYTWT010000091.1:0-17420 GCA_043743295.1 Alphaproteobacteria bacterium
GCCGTCGTGGTGCCGCCGGTCAGCGGGAACGGGTCCAGGGTGATGTCGACCTGATTGTAGAACGGCAGATGCGCGCCGCGGATCACATGGAACAGCACCCGCTCGGCGCTGACACCCTCGGCGGCGAACGCCCGGGTAATGTTGGCGCGGAAGCTTGTCCCGCTGCCTTCGGGGCGGATGAAGGCGAACTTCGAACCCGGCGTTGCGGCCACGACCTTGGCCCAAGTGCGCAGGACCTCGGTGGTGTATTTGTGCGGATTGTTGGCCGTGCCGTACGTGATGAAGCCGTTGGCTAGCTCCGGCGCCGGCTTGATCTCCACTGTGTTGGAGAAGAACCGCGACCCGAGCGCGATCCAGCTCTTGGGCATCATCAAAGGCTTCTCGACCAGTAGGCTGCGGTCGGGCGGCACCGTCACCGGATCGCACACCAGATAGTCGATGGTCTCCAACCCCGCCGAGTGGGGATAGCCCAGCCAGCTGCCCTGCACCGGCGCGGCGCGGTAGGCCATCACCTCTAGCTTGTTCATGTGGGTCGAGCCGCCCAGTTCGATCAGCATATCCAGCTGGTCTTCGGCGATCTTCTCGGCGGCGTTGGGCACCGAGATGTTCGGCCACCACCGATAGCCGCTCACCCGCTCGGCGATGTGCCGTTGGGTGGCGTCCTCCTTGCCGGTGTAGAACGAGTAGACGAACACCTCGAACCGCTCGGTATCGACATGGTCGAACAACGGCAGGGCGAAATAGCCGACCGGGTGCTGGCGAAGGTCAGACGACATGAAACCCAACCGCACCTTGCCACCGGGCGGTCGGGGCGGGGGCCGCTTGATCGGACGGCGTGCGGCGGCGGTCTCAATGCCACGGCCCCAGATGCGGTGCTGTTCAAGCAGTTCGAACCGGTCCTCATCGGACCGCACCCGGGCCAACTGCTTCAGAAGCGCGGTGTGGCGCCCGCTCTCGGCCCAGTCGCGGCCCAGGCTCTTGAAGTCGCCGACCTTGTCCAGACTTTCGAAATCACAGACGCGGATGAAAATCTCACAGAGGATCTTGGTGGTCGCTTCGGTGAACTCGGCCTGTCGATGAAGGATGCTCTTGGCCAGGTGATAGGCTTCCTCGACATGGCCGCCCTCATCGCCGGTCCGGGTGCGCTCCAGGCTCTCGATCAGGGCGGTGGTGTACTCCAGCTTGGCAGGGTCCAGCGCCAGGCCGCGCCGCAACAGCAGGTTGCCCTCGATGCGGTCGCGCTCGCCGACAATGATGCCCAGTTGGTGATGCAGCCAGGCCGCATCGCCCTGGCTCGGCAGCAGTTCGCGCATGAAGGTCTCGGCCTTAGGCGTCTGGCCGGTACGGCGCAGCAACATCACCTTGCCTTCTAGGAGGCGGGTGTTGCCGGGGTTGGCGGCGATGGCGCGGTCAATCTGGGCTTCGGCGTCCTCGACCCGGTTTTCCTCGCCCAACACCCCGATCATATCGAGCCAAGCGTCAACGGCGGTGGGTTGAACGCTCACGGCTTGGCGGAAGCGGGTCAGCGCAAGCTCGACTTTGTGCTGCTTGAGCAGCGCCCGAGCGAGCTGGCGCTGATACTCGGCGTTGCGCGGATTGCTCCGCACCAGCCGGCCGAACACCGCCTCGGCCTTGGTGGCTTCGCCCAGATCCAGCAGGACATTACCGTAGTTCTGCTGTCCGCCGAGGTTCTTCGGATCCGCCTTCAAAGCCAGTTCCAGCGTGCTCGCGGCCTCACGAAAGCGGCGCAGCTTGCGCAGCGCCACGCCACGCACGTTCATCAGATCGAAGTCGCGGGCAAACCGCCGCAAGCCTTGGCCTGCAAACGCCTCGGCCTCTTCGAAACGCCCCGCTGAGAATAGCTGTACAGTCAGCACCCGCCAGACCTGCGCCGGGCGCGCCGGGTCCTCTTTCACCGCCGCGATGAGGTTCTCGATCGCCTCGTCCCGACGTCCGCTGCTTAAAGCCGCTTGCGCCGCCGCCAATCGATCGCTCATCCTCGGCTCGTCTCCCCAGGCCTTCATTCGGGCATCTCGCGGGAGGATTTACGGCTCCCGCTGCGCCGCTTCAACGCCTGGATTGCAATCGGGCGTTCGGCCGCGGGCAATCCACCTTGACCGACCTCGGTCATCACGCCAAAGCGGCGGCCTATGAACATCCTCATCGTGGGTTCAGGCGGGCGCGAGCACGCGCTGGCCTGGAAGATCGCTGCCTCGCCATTGGTGACGCGCCTGGTTGCTGCGCCGGGCAGCGTCGGGATGGCGGCGCACTGCGAGCTTCGCGACGTCGCGGCCACCGATATAGTCGGGTTGGTCGCTCTGGCGCGGGAGATGGCGGTCGATCTCGTGGTCATCGGGCCGGAGACCGCGGTCGCCGCAGGGCTGGCCGACGCGCTGGCGGAGGCCGCGATCCCCTGCTTCGGACCAACCGCCACCGCCGGGCAGTTGGAGTCGTCTAAGGCCTTCACCAAGGACTTCTGTGACCGCTACGGCCTGCCCACCGGTGCCTACGCCATCTGCGAGACCGCGACAGACGCCAGGGCCGCGCTGGACCGGTTCGTCCCGCCTTACGTGATTAAGGCGGACGGCTTGGCCGCCGGGAAGGGCGTGGTGGTGACCCCGGATCGAGCCGAGGCCGAGGCGGCCATTGCTGACGCGTTCGGCGGAAGGTTCGGTGCAGCCGGCGCGCGCGTGGTGATCGAGGAGTTCCTAGATGGGGAGATTGGCTCGTTGTTCGCGCTCTGCGACGGCGAAACCGTGCGGCTGTTCGGCTGGGCCCAGGATCACAAGCGCGCCTTCGATGGCGACCAGGGCCCCAACACCGGCGGCATGGGGACCTACTCACCGGCTCCTGTCTTCACCCCTGAACTGGTCGAGCAAGTTCGCACGCGTCTCGCTGAGCCCGCCTTCGCCGGGATCGCCGCCGATGGCGCACCTTATCGTGGCGTGTTGTTCGTCGAGATCATGGCCACACGCGACGGGCCGAAACTGGTCGAGTTCAACGTCCGCTTCGGCGACCCAGAATGCCAGGTGCTGATGCTGCGCCTGCAAAGCGATCTGGTGCCCTATCTGCTAGCCTGCGCGACCGGGCGGCTGGCCGAGTTACCCGAGCCGGTCTGGCGCGATGACGCGGCGGTCTGCGTCGTGCTGGCGGCCAAGGGCTATCCGGGAACCCCGGCGGCGGGCGGCGCGATCCGGCTTCCAGCTGACCTGCCCAAGGACGTCGCAATCTTCCACGCCGGCACCCGCGACGATGCCGGCACCCTGCGCGCCGCCGGTGGCCGCGTGCTCAACGTCTGCGCCCGCGCCCCAACGCTGCGCGAAGCCCGGGATAAGGCCTATGCCGCCGTGGAGGCCGTCGAGTTCACAGATGGATTCCATCGGCGCGACATCGGCTGGCGGGCGCTTTAGTTCACCGTTCTTCGAGGCGACCCAGAAGCTCGGCCACAGCGGACCTGAGTCCCGGGAGTGACTCCTCCACAATTCGCAGCACTCGGGCGTGCTCGACCGCAGCGTAACCGTGGATCAGCAGGTTCCGGAAAGCGATAATCTCGCGAACGTTGGGTACTTGATCTGCCATCGCCGGATCGAGCTTGAGCAGCTGACCCAGGGCTTCGCCGATGATCTCGAACTTCCGCTCGACTGCGGAATGGATGACCTCGGCCTCTGAGTAAGTCGACGCGTCCACCCCAGCCACGAAGCGATGGATGGCGTCGGCTGCACTCAGCACATCCCAGAGATACGCCCGCGCGTCACGCTGCATAGACGACCTCGCGCGCCTGATTGATCGTCGCCAGCACATAGGGATTTCGCACGGCACCGAGCTCGACCAGGTCGACCGGCCGCCCCAGAAGATTCTCCAACTCCTGTGCCAGGGTGAAGAATTGCCCTAGCGCCGGCATGTCGCTACCAGGGCGGAATTCGACTAGAAAATCGGCATCACTGTGGTTGGGATCGAAGTCGCTGCGCGAGGCCGAGCCGAACACCTCAAGGCGCGCAACGTCGAAGCGGCGGCAGAGCGCCGCCAGGGCTTCGCGTCGAGTAGCTATGTCGGCGTGCATGGCGATCACCCCACTTCTTGACGTCATTCTAGCACAGGTTCGTCTTGGCGAGCGAAACAGGCGGAGCCGGACCCCTCTTCGTTAACCCTCCGCCACCGCCTTCAACGCCGGGAGCGCCACGGTGTGCCAAGCGCGGCCCATACCGCCGCGCATGTCTTCGCTCTCCCGCGCATCAAACTGGTCCCAGCCGGAATGGGTAAGCCGCACGTGGGTCCCGCCCGCAATCCGCCGCAGTCGGATATCGACCCAGGTGTCTGGGACTTCGGGAAAGCCCCAGCTGAAGCTCAAGCGGCGCGGTTGGTCGAAGGTCTCGATCCGGCAGGCAATGGCGTCGGTGATGTCGTCGGCGAGGCGGCGCGCGCGGTCGGGCTGCAGATAGAAGATGTGCCCCGCCGCAGGCTTGAACCGCAGGCAGCCCATCCAGCGCGCCACCAGATCGGGCCGGGTCAAGGCCTCCCAGACGCGTTCGCGCGGCGTGGCGATCTCGATGATCGAGCGAACGTCTTCGACCATGCCTTGCTCCGGGGCGTAACGCCTCTGTAGAAGAGTTCAAACAAATACATGAGGCAAGGGGAACGCCATGAGCGAAGCTGACTCGGTCGAACAGGCGCGCGAGCAGGCCAACACGGGCACCAAGGACGTGGCGGAGAGCCACCGCTTTGACGAGGCCTCACTAGTTCGCTGGATGAATGCAAACGTCGAGGGCTTCCAGGGTCCGCTAGAGGTGCGCCAGTTCAAGGGCGGTCAGTCCAACCCGACGTACCAGCTGATCACGCCCGGTAAGACGTACGTCCTACGCCGCAAGCCGCCGGGCAAGCTGTTGCCGTCAGCCCATGCCGTCGACCGCGAGTTCAAGGTGATCTCTGCCCTGCACCCCACCGGCTTCCCGGTGGCTAAGCCCTATGGGCTGTGCACCGACGACAGCGTGATCGGCACCTGGTTCTACATCATGGACATGGTCGAGGGCCGGATCCTTTGGGACCAGAGCCTACCGGCCTCGCCGCCCGCCGAGCGGACTGCGATCTTCAAGGCCAAGATCAAGACCCTGGCCGACCTGCACAACACCGACGTCGAAGCGGTGGGCCTTAGCGACTACGGCCGTCCCGGCAACTACATGTCCCGTCAGGTCGACCGCTGGACCAAACAGTACAAGGCCTCCGAGACCGTCCACATCCCGGAAGTCGAACGCCTAATCGAATGGCTGCCCAAGACCGTACCCGCGCAGGAGCGGACCTCGGTGGTCCATGGCGACTATCGGCTCGACAACATGATCTTTCACCCGACCGAGTCCCGCGTGACGGCGGTGCTGGATTGGGAGCTGGGCACGCTGGGCGAGCCGCTGGCCGACTTCACCTATGTACTGATGAACTGGATCAATGGGACGGTTTCAACGATCCCAGACTTGAAGGCGCACGGCATCCCGACCCTGGATGAGGCGGTCGAATATTACTGTGGTCTGACAGGACGGACGGGCCTGCATGACCTCAACTGGTTCTTCTCGTACAACGCCTTCCGGCTGGTCGGTATCCTGCAGGGCATCCTGGGCCGGGTGCGCGACGGTACCGCCAACCATCCGGACGCGGCCAATATGGCCCCTCGGGTTCTGGGTCTTGCCGAGATGAGCTGGACCTATGCCAAGAAGGCGGGGGCGAGTTAGGCTTTAGCCAGAAGAGCATCCAACGCCGCCTCGTCCTCGAACACTGCGCGGACGGTCCAAGGCGTCACCTTGGCGCGCCAGGCTAGAGGAAGCCGCATCCAGTCCTTTTCGGTGGCGATCAGGCCCGCGCCGAACTGGGCGGCGCGGCCGGCGAGGCGCTGAAGCGTAGCCTCGTCATAGGTTTGGTGATCCGCGAACGGCCAGAAGTCGGCGAGTTCGCACCCCGCGGCGACCAGCGCGCGCTCGAACTTCCAAGGTTTGCCGATGCCGGCGAAGCCGACCTGTGGTCCGGTCGGTGGCGCATGATCAGCCACTAGGCGCGCCACGAGCAAGGGTAGGTCACCGAACAGATGCACCAACTCAGGATCGGGCTGGGCAAGGTCGGACGGCAGCAGCAGGATAACGGCGTCCGCTCGAGCCAATCCGGCCTTCAACGGCTCGCGCATCGGGCCGGAGGGAAACACCCGACCGTCTCCGAACGGCCACTCGTCGCCCCGCGTCTCGCCGTCGACGACGACAAGCGAGAGGGCTTTCTTGACCGAGGGATTCTGATGGCCGTCGTCCATGACGATCCGTGTGGCACCCGATGCGCTCGCTGCGAGAGCTCCGGCGGCACGGTCGCGGGACACCCAGACGGAGAGGTCCTTGGCGAGCATCAGGGGTTCGTCGCCGACGTCTGTGCTGGTGTGCCGCGACGGGTCTACCTGAAGGGGTCCGGCCTCAGCGCCGCCATAGCCCCGCGTCAGGACCGTCGCGCCTAGTCGCCGGGCGATCTCGCGTGCGACCGGGGTCTTGCCCGTACCACCGACGGTGAGGTTGCCCACACAGATCGCTGGCACGCCCGGGTCGACCGATTCTGCCGTAGCGATCCGGCGCGCTGTGACCGCGCTCCAGATCCAGGACGGCGGCGTCAGCAACATGCGCGCCACAGCGCCCACTTTACCGTCGCGGCTGTACCACCAGCGTGGGGTTGTCAGCTTCATGACGGGATCAGTGGGTCAAGCTGCGCCATCGTCTCTTCCAGCGCCGCACCTTGACGTTTGGCGAACGCCAGGGCCGCCTCGCTGATGCGCCGTGCGATGATCGGGTTGTCCAGCAAGCCCCGGATGTGGCGGCCTAACGCGCCGTCATCGTTGGCTCGGATCGCGGCGACCTCCGCCAACAGAGCGTCATAGAGCTCCGCTGCATTGACGATGTAGCGACCGGTCAAGATGGGTTTGCCGATCCGAGCGGGTTCCATCGGATTGTGACCGCCGATGCCCGGCACGAAACTACCGCCCATCACGACGACGTCGGCCAGTCGAAAGAACAAGCCAAGCTCACCCAAGGTGTCGGCAATATAGGGCGACGTGAGCGCGCCACCCTGGCTGCGTAGCGATCCCCCCAGCATCTCGGCGATCTGTGTGCCACGTTCAGGGTGTCGTGGCGCAATGATCAACAGTGCATCCGGCGTGGCACCGCGGACCGCGTTGGCGATCAACGCCTCTTCGCCGGGATGGGTGCTGGCGGCCAGAACCACGTTGCGACCTCTCGTCAAAGTGGCCAGCCTTGCAAGCTCAGCATCATCAAAGGGCAAAACCTCGCCGACTAGCTTCAGGTTCAGGTTGGGCGCTGGCGCAGCCCCGAAGCCTTGCAATCGCGACGCTGTCTCTACGTCCTGTGACTGGATCAGATCGAAGGCGGAAATCAGCGCCCTCGCGGCGGTGGGCTGCCGGGACCATCGGCGCGCACTGACTGTTGTCATCCGTGCCGACAACAAAGCCAGTCGGACCCCCCGAGCCTTGGCCGCCAGGATAAGGTTAGGCCAAAGCTCGCTCTCGACAAAAACTGCCAATCCCGGCTGCCAGTGGTCGAGGAACCGGCGAACTGCGCTGGGTCCATCTATCGGAACGTACTGGTGGATCACGCCGGCGGGTAGACGTTGTGCCAACATTGCCGCCGCTGTCGTCGTACCCGAGGTGACTAGGATCGCAAGATCGGGCCTTCGCTGACGGAGCGCATCGACCAGGGGCAGCAACGAGGTCGCCTCGCCGACACTGACCCCGTGCAGCCAGACCAAGGGCCCACCCGGTCGCGTAATACGCGCGCGGCCCATCCGCTCGCCGAGCCGGGCCGGGTCCTCCTTGCCGCGCTGCGCCCGCGCGCGCAGCAGCAATGGCGCGCAAGGCTCCAGCATAGCCATGGTCGCGCCATAGAGCGCCAAGGACAGGGGACGGCCGCTCACACCACCTCAGCAGGGGCGAGACGGCATCCGCGCGTCGGGTCAGTTTCCAACTGGAGTGTGGGGTGACCGATTTTGAACCGCTGGGCCAAGCCTTCGCATGTCGCGTGCAGGAAGCGATCGGCGTCGTCGTTCTTAGGGCGCAAGATATGGGCGGTCAGGGCAGTCTCCGTAGTGCTTATGGCCCAAATGTGCAGGTCGTGGATATCCTGAACCCCGGGCTGTGAGGCCAGCCAGGCGCGTACGCCGTCGACATCAATTCCGCGCGGTGCGGCATCGAGCGCCATATCTACAGAGTCGTGAAGCAAGCCCCAGGTCCCCAGCGCAATCACGGCGGCGATCCCCAGGCTGAGCGCAGGATCAATCCAGAGTGCGCCACTGAACGACACCGCGAAAGCGCCGACCACCACTGCCAGAGACACGCCCGCATCCGCCGCCATATGCAGAAAAGCGCCGCGCACGTTTAGGTCTTCCTGGCTACCGCGCAGAAACAGCATGGCCGTCGCGCCATTGATCAGGACGCCTAGAGCCGCCGTGATCATCACGATCTGGGTATCCACCGGGGCGGGCGTTGCGATCCGCCGAACGGCCTCGGAGACGATGATGCCGAGCGCCACCAGCAGCATAACCGCGTTGGCCAGTGAGGCCAGAATCGTGCCTTTCCGCAGACCATAGGTCCGCCGCCCAGATGGCACCCGCTTGGCCAGTATTGTGGCACCCCAGGCCAGCAATAGCGCCATGACGTCCGACAGATTGTGGCCTGCATCCGCTAGGAGCGCCAAGGATCCAGACCATAGCCCTGCAGCCCCCTCGGCCACGACAAAGACAGTGTTGAGGATCACCCCGATAGCGAATGCGCGGCCCATGTTGGCGGGTACAGGATGATGATGGCCGCTGCCATGGCTGTGACCATGCCCCTGTCCGCCATAGGCGTGCCCCGCGTGATCAAGATCGTGCGACATGGGCTCCTATGTCCCACCAACCGCGCGTCCAACCAAGGCCTCTGCGCGACGGGTTGCGGCCGAGAGGCGTGCGGACCAGTCGGTGCACAGACCTTCGATGGCTTTGCCATTTGCATCCGCTGGCACAAACAGCGGACCGTCCCAGACCACCGCGCCTCGTCCGAACGGTAGGGCGAACATGATCTGATCCCAGGTATTCTTCATCTGCAGAGCCGGGCTCGCCGCGATACCCATCAGGAAGACCGGCCGGCCCGAGGCGCGGGCGATGTGCAGTGACCCGGCGGCGATCACCTCGTGGGGGCCGCGCGGTCCATCCGGGGTGACCACCAGGACGCCGCCGCCCTTGACCCAGGCGGTCGCCTCACGGATTGCAGCTACGGCTTGGCGAGCCTTTGCGGTGTCGCCCGGCTTTGCGGACGAGATGCGGATCGCGGGAAAGCCCGACATCGCCACGGCCCTGGCTATGAACTCACCGTCGGTAGAAGGGGAGGCCAAGCAACGTGTGCGCTTGCGCCACCACTGGTGCGCCGGCGCCAAACACAGCGGGATGCGCCCGTGCCAGTAGAGCGCGATGGCCCCCGAGGGGCCCGCCAGCACCGGCTCAACGCAGGCCACGTTCTCGTGTTGCCAACGCACCGTATGCAGGATCAGCCGCAGATAGAGCCCGAGAAGCCAGCCCAGCACCGTCTGGACGATGGCGCTCCGCAAGAACGCCTTCAAGGCGGGGGCTCCAGGTCTTGGCGCATGGCCAGCCGGGCGTAGAGGCCATTGGCCTCAATCAGGGTCTCGTGGGTCCCGGTCTCGACGATCCGGCCCTGGTCGATCACATGGATGCGATCTGCGCCCCGGACGGTGGATAGCCGGTGCGCGATGAGGATGGTCGTCCGTCCGCTCATCAGGCGCTTCAGGGCGGCTTGGACCTGCGCCTCGCTATCCGTGTCGAGGGCGCTGGTCGCCTCATCCAGCAGCAGGATCGGCGCGTCCTTCAGAAAGGCCCTAGCGATAGCGATCCGCTGGCGTTGCCCGCCGGACAGCCGCATCCCAGCCTCACCCGCTTCAGCCTGATAGGCGCCGGGGAGGGCGGCTATGAAGTCGTGGGCCGCCGCCGAGCGGGCCGCCGCCTCGATTTCGCCAGGGCTCGCGCCCGGTCGCGCATAGGCGATGTTGGCGGCGAGGGTGTCGTCGAACAGGAACGGTTCCTGGGTCACCAAAGCGATCTGTTCGCGCAGCGACGCCAGCGCGACGTCGCGGATGTCGTGCCCATCGAGGCTGACGCGTCCGGCCGTCACGTCGTAGAACCGGGGGATCAAGTTGAGGATCGTGGTCTTACCGCCCCCCGAGGGCCCGACCATCGCGACGGTCTCGCCGCGCCGCACTTCGAAACTAATGTCCGAGAGGGTCGCTCGCTCCGTGCCCGCGTAGGTGAAACCGACCGCCTCGAACCGCAAAGTCGCCTCGCCTCGGGTAAGCGCCGGCGCGCCCGCGTGGTCGCGCACCTCAGGCTCGACGTCCATCGCCATGAACAGCCGCCGCGCCGCCGAAAAGCCCTCCGCGAACACGGTTTGCAGATTGGCCAACTGCCGCAGCGACTGCGATGCCACGCCCAGCGCCGCGATGAAGGCTACGAAGCCGCCGACGCTCATCCCGCCCGCCTGGGCTCGCCAGCCGACATAGCCGATCACCAGCGCCATGATCAGGGTCATCAGCAGTTCGGTGGCTGGCGCGGCGCGGGCGCGGGCGTTAGCACCTCGGGTCAGGAACGCCTGGCGGCGCGCGACTACCTGGGCGACGCGACCCTCCTCATAGGTCTCACGGTTCTCCAGCTTGACCACCCGCACGCCGTCCAGGCTTTCCATGATCGCGGTGGACAGGGCTGCCGTCTCGGCCATGGCACCCTTGGCGGCCTTGGTGGTGTGGCGCGAGAAGCGGCGCATAATCAGGGTCGCCAACGGCGCGGCCGCCAGCAAAACGAGCGACAGCACCCAATCGTTAGACACCATCACCGTGATGGCCCCTGCCACGATCAGGGCGTGCTGGGTGTAGTTGATCACCCCAGAAGTAGCCGCCTCGCGGATCAAACCAGCATCGTACAACACGGAGGCCACATAGCTGCCGGTATGCGTCTGCCGAAGTCGCGCCAGGTCCGCGCGGACCAGCTTGCCGAAGAGCTGCACCTGGATATCGCCGACCACGGCATTGCCGATCCGGTTCACCAGGGTGGCCTGGGTGATCTGGGCAATGGCCCGACCGATGGCGTAGGCGGCGATGGTCAGGGGCAGGACCAGCAGGGTGCCCGCCTTGGGGCCTGCCATGAGTGTGTTGGTGGCGGGTTCCAATATCCGCACCAGCAAGGTCGTAAAGACGGCAGCGATGATCCCGGCCACCAACGCACCCGCCCATGCCCGCCAGCGCGGCCGCAGATAAACCCGCGCCACACGACCGATCAGGTCGCGGACCGGCATCTGGGGCGTGGCGGGATCGCTCATTAAGGTTGGGTCGGATGATGTGGTGGCGAAGTCAAGGCGGGTGCGCCAGCCTCATCGCCCCGCAAGGCGCTTCATCAGGATGTCGATGACCTTGCCCGCTTCCCCTGGCTCGCCGGCATTTGGGGCAGGTCGCTGGAGCGTCAGGCCATGTGCGATCGCCGTGACCGTGTCTGCGAGATCGAGCGAGTCCATCGGAAGCTCGATCCCTTGCCCCGCGAAATAGCGCTCCAGCAGGTCAGCCATCGTTCGCGAGCTCGCCCGCTGAAGATCGTAATAGCGGTCGGCGAACTCGGGGTTACGCCGCGCGTGAAGTTGGAGTTCGGCCGCTAACATAGTGCAGTCGTCGTCGGTCGAAAGGGATTCCAACCACGCGCTCAAGGCCACGAAAGTCTTGTCTGGACCAAGGTCCATCAACACGGTGAGTTCGGCGGTGTTCTTTTCCATGTAACGCCGAAGAAGTTCCAGAAAGACCGCTTCTTTGCTTTCGAAGTTCGAATAGACGGCACCCTTGGAATAGCCGGCCTCGGCCGCGATCAGGTCGATGGACGCTCCGCCATATCCCAGGCGCGCAACGACTTGCTCCGCCGCCGTCAGCAGCCGCTCACGGGTCTGCGCTTGTTGCTCGGCGCGGGTCAGACGTCTGGGTGGCATGGGTCTCGAGCTCACGGGTGAACCTGATGCCAGAAACTCCATCAAATACCAATTGAAATACAAATACCATATAGTACCGTTGTCACGGACGCAGGGTCCGAGGAGCGCTGAAGCCAATGACAGTCCACGCTGATCGTGAGGTCATCATCGTGGGCGGAGGCCCTGTTGGCCTCGGTGCCGCGCTGGAACTCGCGCGGTTCGGCGTGCGCAGCGTGGTAGTCGAGAAACACGAGGGCGTCGCCACGCACCCCAAGGCCCGCAATTTCAACACCCGCACAATGGAAATTGCCCAGGGCTGGGGGCCCGTGGCCTACAAGCGCCTACGCGCCATCGACACACCCGATGGCTGGAAGAGTCCGATCCGCTTCCTCGAGACCGCGACCGGCCGCGAGTATGGTCAGATTGATACGCAAGGTTTCGTGGGGCCGGGCCCCGATGTCAGTCCCGCTTGGCCGATCATGTCCTCACAGGATCGACTGGAAGAAGTTCTATTCGAAGCCGCGCGGGCAACCGGGCTCGTGGACCTTCGGTTCGGCGTCGAAGTGACGGCACTGCTCAAGGGCGGCGGGTCGAAAGACACGGGCGTCGCGATCGAGGTCCGGCACAGCGCCACAGGCGTCTGCGAAACCCTTACAGGCAAGGCCCTGGTCGCGGCTGACGGTGCCTCAAGCTTCATTCGGAGCAGGCTGGGTGTGGCGCTGGAAGGCGACACCGGCCTCTCGCACCTGATCAACTGTTACTTCAGGGCGGACATCGAGTCCCATATCGCAAACCGGAAGAGCGTAATCCTCTTCATCTCCAACCCCGAGGTGCGCGGCGTGCTCCAACCGCTCGACGCGGAGGGGCGTTGGCTCTGCCAGATCCAGGTGCGCCCAGAGGACTGGACGCTCGACACCTTCAAGCCAGACAAAGCCAAGGCCTGGATCCGCGCCGCGACGGGGCTGCAAGACCTCGAACCAGAGATTCTCTCGCTTGGCCTCTGGAAACTCAACGCGACCGTGGCGGAACGCCTCGTTCAGGGGCGCATCATCCTATGCGGCGACGCGGCGCACCAGTTCCCGCCGACGGGCGGACTGGGGGTCAATACCGGACTTCAAGGCATGCACAATGTCATGTGGAAGCTGGCGTACTGGCTACAGGGCAAGGCGGACTGGGCGCTTGTCGCGTCATACGACACTGAGCGTCGCGAGGTCTCACGCCGTATCGCCAACCAGTCTCTCGAGAACTCCGCCAACGTAGGACGTATTCAGGCTGCTGCGGTGTCAGGTCGCGACAGTGGTCTGAGTGTCGACGATGTTCTGGCGGCCTCGCGCCGCTATGGAAACCATCTGGGCGTCGAATTCGGCGCGTCCTACGCGTCCTCCGCGATTGTCAGTGATGGAACGCGCCCTCCTATCGTGGAGGACACTTATTCCGACTACGTTCCATCTGCGGTCCCAGGCTGTAGGGCGCCTCACCTCTGGCTTGGCCGCCCCGACGCCCCGCTCTCAACTCTGGATCTTTTCGGTCATGGCCTCACCCTGCTGACAACAAGCCGCAACAACGCGTGGTGCGACGCCGCGCGCGATTCAGAGCGGTCGTTGGGTGTTCAGATCGACACCTATGTGATCGGCCGCGCCGGCCTGGCCGACCATGGAAGGTTCGCGGAGCTCTACGGGCTGGAAGAGGGTGGCGCGGTTCTCGTTCGGCCAGACGGATACATCGCCTGGCGCGCTCAGTCGGTGGGGCAAGCCTCCGAGCTGAGGTCGGCCCTAAGTCAGGTTCTACACCTGCCGCCGACTTCGTAACTCACAGATCGGAGGAACTCGCGGGTCGCCCCCATGAGCTTACAATACCAATTGTAATTTGCATTCTAAATGGTATGTGAAAGTCGACTTCGGGTTTTGGGGTGGGGCGGCCGATGAATGTGACCATATTCGGATCGACGGGAATGGGTGGCCGCGCAGCGCTCACCAAAGCGGTCGCGCGAGGCCATCAGGTGACAGTCCTGCTTCGCAAGGCGACACCGACACCGCCAGGTGTTCGCGTCGTCATTGGCGATGCACGTGATCCGGCAGCGGTCCGCGATGCCCTGAGCGGTGCCGACGCCGTCCTCCAGTGCCTGGGGGTTGGCGGCATGGGTGATGGCCGTCCGAACAGCCTGGTGACGGACGCGACGTCCCTCATCATTGCAGAGATGAAGACGGCGGGGCTGCGTCGTCTGGTCTGCATGGGCAATGTCGGGGTCCCGGGCTCAGGTGCTCATTTGATCCGGCTCCTCGTGGCTCCGCTGCTTGCCCGCAAGCTGCTGCCGATCCTGGCTAGCAAGGTCAAGATGGAAGCCATCCTGCGGAGCTGCGACCTCGATTGGACCGTCGTGCGCATGCCAGTCCTTACCGAAAAGCCGGATCGGAAGCGCATCAAAATCTCCCCTGCGGGCCGCGCCATGGGCATGTCGATCACGACCGGCGACGCCGCTGACTTCATGTTGGACATCATCGAAAGGCGCCAATTCTTCGGCGCGGCCGTGTCCGTCGCCAACTGAGCCTGACCGCTCAATCATTATTCGGAAACCGCTGATGACCTCGCACGCGCAAGACCAAAAGATCCCCCGCATTCTCGTTCTCGGTGCCACGGGCGTAACGGGCGGAGCGCTCGCTGCCCTGCTGGACGAGGATGGTTTGATTGAGGTGGTCCGCGCGGCGCGCAAGCCAGAGCAGGTCGCCGCCTGGCAGGCTGAGGGCAAGGCTGCGGTCCTGATCGACCTCAACGACGCCCGCACCTTCCCGGCCGCCCTGGCCGGGATCGATCGGTTGTTCGTGATGAGCGGCTACACCATCGAGATGGTGCACCAGGTCAAGACGATCACTGACGCAGCCGTCGACGCCGGGGTCGGTTTCATCGTCCACCTGGGCGTCTACTCCAATGGCCGGGAGACCGACCCCCACTTCGTCTGGCACGAGTTGGTCGAGCGCTACATCCAGCATTCCGGCGTCGCCTGGTGCCACCTGCATCCGAACATGTTCATGGAGAACCTGCTCACATCACAGCGACCCGTTGAGGGTCGGCTCTATTGGCCGATGGGCGAGACCCAGGTCGGATGGATCGCCGGCGACGATCTCACGGCCGTCGCCGCCCGAGTGCTGGTCGAGGGCCCCGACCAGCATGCCGGTGCGAACTACTACCTGTCGACAGATCTGCTGGATGGTCCGGGGACGGCCAAGGTTCTCAGCGAAGCGCTGGACCGTCCTGTCGCGGCGATTGTGGCGTCGCCGGACACGCTCGAAGCCGCGCTTGCTACCGGGACACTTGGTTTGCCGGACTTCATGGAAGCCAACTATGCCGCCAGTGTCGTCGAGAACGTCAGGCAAATCTATGATGGACGCATGCCGCATATCTCGGCGATCACAGACACCGTTGAAAAGCTCCTTCAGCGCCCGCCGGTTCGACTTCTGGACTGGGCTCGGAACAACCGAAGCCGGTTTGACAGCTAGACCAAAGTGCGTTTGCCACGACGAGGAATGATCCGATGACCCATCCCCTGGCCGAACCTCTGGCCCTGCCTTGCGGTGTGATCCTGCCCAACCGGCTGGTGAAGGCGGCCATGACCGAACTGCTGGCCGACCCCCGCAATCGCGCAACCACTGCCCATGAAACGCTTTACCGAGCCTGGGCGAAGAATGGCCCAGGACTTCAGCTCACCGGCAATGTTCAAGTCGACCATCACCACCTGGAACACCCGGGAAATGTGGTCATTCGGGGACGGCAGGACGCCGTCCAGATGGCCGCGCTGCGGGCCTGGTCGACGGCTGCGAAGAGCAAGGGCGCCCACATCTGGATGCAGTTGGCACACGCGGGGCGCCAGACCCATCGGTACGTGAACGCTGCGCCAAGTGCGCCCTCCGCGATCCCGCTGTTGCTGCCGGGTGTCAAGTTCGGAACCCCGGTCGCGCTGACCTCGGTCGAGATTACCGATCTGATCGAAAGGTTCGCTCACGCGGCCAGCGTGGCCCGGGAAACCGGCTTTGACGGGGTTCAACTGCACGGGGCGCATGGCTACTTGTTTTCTCAGTTCCTCTCGCCGAGGTCGAACACACGGGATGACGGCTGGGGAGGCGATCTTGCGGCCCGCGCCCGGTTTCTGCTGGAGACCGTGAAGGCCGTCCGCGAGCGGGTCGGCGCGGGCTATCCGATCTCAGTCAAACTGAACTCAGCTGATTTCCAGCGCGGCGGCTTCAGTTTCGAGGACAGCCAGACCGTGGCCGGATGGCTGGATCAGGCAAGCGTTGACGTCATCGAGATTTCCGGCGGCACCTATGAGCAGCCGGCGATGACAGACGTCGAGGGGGCCGAAGCCCCTGAACAACAGATCGTCAGTCAGGCCTCAAAAGCCCGGGAATCCTATTTCGCCAAATTCGCCCCTGAGATACGGCGGCACCTGACGCGAACCAAGCTCATGGTCACTGGTGGTTTTCGAACGACAAGCGGCATGTCGGAGGCGATCTTGGATGGCGGGGTCGATTTAATCGGCCTCGCTCGCCCTTTGTGTATCTCGCCGGATGCATCGACGGCCCTTCTGGAAGGCAAGGCGGTTGATCTGGCGCAACGAGAGAACCTGCGCATCGGACCCGGCCTCCTTGGCGCAAAGTCGCCGATTAAGCTGGTTCGGCTCATCAACGGGATGGGGTCGGCAACTTGGTACAACGAGCAAATCATCCGACTGGCTGCAGGCCAGCAACCCGATCCTGGACTTGCGTTTTTGCCCGCATTCTTCAGCGCCCAAGCCCGCGACAAACGCATGTCGGACGCGCTAGATCCTGCGCGCTGAGATCGGCTGGCTGGTCCTCATCGGCATCGCGCTCTATTGAGGCCCGATGACGGATGCGCCCGCTGAGCCCGGTTTCGATCTCGCCTCGCCGTTGGGCCGGGCAAGAGCCTATGCCGACTACCTGTGGAACGACCATGCCTATCTGCGGCTAGGGTTTTCCAATGCCCACTGGATCTCCGAGGAACTGGTGCGCGCCAACCAGCCCTGGCCACACCAGATCGCCGACTGGAAAGCGCGAGGCATCAAGTCCATCGTCAACCTGCGCGGCGGGTTCGATGCCAGTTTCCACGCGCTGGAAAAGGATGCCTGCGAGCGGCTGGGGTTGAATTTCGTGAACTTCACCATCACCTCGCGCGAGGTCCCTTCACGCGAGCGGGTGCTGGGCGCCAAGACGCTGTTCGAGACGCTGGAATATCCTGCCCTGATGCACTGCAAGTCCGGCGCGGACCGGGCCGGGATCATGAGCGTGCTCTACATGCACTTCCGTAAGGGCCTGCCGATCCGCGAGGCGTTGGACCAGTTGTCGTTCCGCTACCTGCACATCCGCCACGGCAAGACCGGGGTTCTGGACTACAC
>JAYTWT010000092.1:0-5626 GCA_043743295.1 Alphaproteobacteria bacterium
GACCTCGACGTCGAGCTCGCGCTGGGCGCGTCGATGATCGCGGGCCACGCGGACCTCATAGGCCATGCACAGGCGCACCCCGCGATAGAGCCGCTCGACAGTGAGCGCGGCGGCCTGGAGCTTTTCCGGTTCGGTGATCGTCTCGGTCTGCGCGAATACGCCGTCGGCCATCGCCTCAAGGCGCGCCGCCATGCGCCGCGCGGTGGCGGCTTGGCGTCCAGCGATTTCGTCGTGATCGAACATCAAGGGGGAACGTAGGGGGCGTACACGCCAGAAGCGGTCGTGTGTTTGGGCGGTGGTGAGAAAAAGATCGGACTTCGTCCAACCACGGAAAACGCAGACAGGCACGGAAGGGTAGCGGTGTACGGTGGCCTTGCGCCACCCACCCGATGTCATCATCGCACGGTCAGCCGCATGCCAAGTCGGGGATATCCTGAGCTTCGAGAAGGCCGATTGAAACTGCAGCAGGAGGGTTCACTCAGAGGTGGCTTCGCCTGCTACCTGAGGGCTTCTCAGATGTCCGATTCACTACCCCTATTTCTGAACTGGCCGCATTGGTGTGACGATGGATGACGTGTCGTCTGTGCTATCCTCGCCCAGGCCCCGAACGAAATCGGGCAGCCAGGGGTTTCGGCCCGGCTTGATCCGTTCGGCGCGGTAGATGTGGCCGAGGTCGGCGTAGGCACGGTCGAAGTGCTGGTTGACGATGACGTAATCGTAGTCGACCCAACGCTTGATCTCTTCACGGCCTAAGGTCAGGCGCTGATTGATGACCTCTTCGGAATCTTGAGCTCGCGCGTGCAGGCGACGGGCCAAGTCAGACCACGACGGCGGCAGGACGAAGACCCGGACGCTGTCGTTGGGTAGGTGGGCCGCCACCTGGGCCGCGCCTTGCCAGTCGATGTCGAACAGCACGTCCTGACCAGCTGCCAGCGCGGCCTCCACCGGAGCACGAGGGGTTCCGTAGCGATGGCCGTTGACCTCGGCCCACTCCAGCAACTCCCCGGTCGCAACCAGGGCGTCAAACTCAACGGGGGTCTTGAAGAAATACTCGCGGCCCTCTTCCTCGCCCGGACGCGGGGGGCGCGTGGTCGCCGAGATCGACAGGATCAGATCGCTGTGGTCCGCCACGAGGCGGCGCGAGAGCGAGGTCTTGCCGGCTCCGGCAGGGCTTGACACCAGCAACAGCAGGCCCCGCCGCACGGTTTCCCACGGCTTGGAAAGCTCGTCCGGCGCACCGCTCATGAAGACCTCCTCTCGAAGGGACGATCAGACACTTCCGAGATGCGAAGAAGAACGCCTCCTCTCCCCCTGGGCGCAGCCCAGAGAGGGAGAGGGGTGGGAGAGGGCCGGCGCGTAAGGTTGTGCGCCACCGGATATGAGATCAAGGTCCCGCGGCATTTAGGCCCTCGCCTTGCCGCCAGCACCAGACAATCTGTCCCAGCCGGCCCTCTCCCTACCCTCTCCCTCTCGGCTTCGCCGGGGGAGAGGAGGCGCTTACCTTGGCTGGCACCCGCGAGCCGCTGTTCAAATGGGCGCGGGACCATCTGTCTATTCCACATTCTGAACCTGCTCGCGGAACTGTTCGATGGTGGCTTTGAGGTCCAGGCCGATGGCGGTCAAGGCCCCGGTCTGTGACTTGGAGCACAAGGTGTTGGCCTCACGCATGAATTCCTGGGTCAGGAAATCCAGTCGGCGGCCCACGGCGACATCGGAGGCCAACAGCGTGCGCGCGGCGTCCACGTGGCCGGACAGGCGGTCCAGTTCCTCGCGCACATCAGCCTTGACCGCCATGGCGGCGGCTTCCTGGACAATGCGGTCCTCGCTGGCTGCTTCGTTGGCCAGTTCTTTCAGCCGCGCTTCGAACCGCGCCTTGATGGTGGCAGGTTGGCCCATAGCGATGGTGGCGGCCTGGGCTGCGAGGCGCGCGATCTGATCGACCTGACCAGATAGGACGGGTAGCAATGCCGCGCCCTCCTCGGCCCGCGCCGCACCTAGGGCGTCCAACGCGGCGTTGATGGAAACGATCATCGCGGCCTCCGTCTCGGCCTGGATCTCAGGATCAATCCCGACGTCGTCAGCCTCGATCACCCCGCGCAGAGCCAGCAGGCCATCCAGCCGTGGCGGCGCGACCCGACCGTCTGCCAGATAGGGGGTCCCCAACGTCAGATAGCGCTCGATCTGCTCCAGGTTCACCCGGACCGCGAGGGTGCCCTCGATACGTTTTGCCTGTAGACCGACGGTGATGTTGCCGCGCTGGAAGCGCGTCTGAGCGCCATCTCGTGCAGCGCGTTCCAGGCCGTCAAACCCGGCGGGTCCCTTGAAACGCGTCTCGAGATTCCGGCCGTTGACGCTGCGGGCCTCAACGGCCCACGACCAAGCGCCGAGGGTACTCTCGGCGCGGCCAAATCCGGTCATTCCTGAGATCGGCATCAGCGGTCCCTTCCTCGCGTCTCTTGGGGGTCCTTGGCGTGTTCGATCGCGCGCCATCGCGCCACGTTCTTAAGGTGGACGTCATAGGTTGCAGCGAAGGCATGGCCACCGCTACCGTCGGCGACGAAGTATAGGTCGTTGGTTGAGGGTGGGTCGAGTACCGCCGCCAGCGCCTCACGGCCCGGGTTGGCGATGGGCGTCGGCGGCAGACCGATGAACTTATAGGTGTTGTAGGCGCTGGCCGCATCCAGCTCTGAGGCGCGGATGCCACGGCCCAAGGGACGGCCCTTGCTGATGCCATAGATGATGGTCGGGTCACTCTGGAGTGGCATGCCGGCGCGTAACCGGTTGGTGAACACCGCGGCCACGCGGGGGCGTTCGCTGGCGATGCCGGTTTCTTTCTCAACGATGGAGGCCAGGACGACGGCGGTCGCAGGGCTTTCCAACGGCAGGCCGGGCTGGCGGCCGGCCCAAAGATTGGCCAGCACCTTATCGCGCGCTTTAGACATCCGGGCGATGACGTCAGATCGGGATTCACCGCGCCGGACCTGATAGGTGTCAGGCAGGATGGAGCCCTCCGGCGGTTCGCCAGCTGTCCCGGTCAGAACGGTTTCGGCGTTGACGGCATCCAGCACCATACCGCTGGTCCAGCCCTCTGGAATTGTGATCTGGCGGCGAATGACTTTGCCGTTCCGGATGTCGGCCAAGACGCGGGCCATCGAGGACCCAGAAGCAAATTCGTACTCCCCGGCCTTCAAGGCCGAGGCGGCACCGGTCGCGCGCGCCACCAGTCCGAAAACCCGCGACGAGGAGACGACGCCCGCGTCTTTGAGTGTTTCGCCGATGCGACCGACGCCATCACCACGCTCGAGGACGACGGAGGTGACCTGTCCAGAGGGCGCTTTGGGTCCGGGGCCCATGTAGAGCCAAATTCCGCCTAGGCCGGCGAGCATCAGCAAGCCCATCAAAATCGCCGCGCCGCCACCTGCGGCTCGGCGGCTGAGGCGTTTGCGGCGGGTCACGCGTACTTCTTGAAGATCACCGAGGCGTTGGTGCCGCCAAAACCGAAACTATTGGAGAGGGCCACATCGATCTTCATCGGCTTGGCTTTGTGCGGCACCAGATCGATCACGCTCTCGACGGACGGATTGTCCAGATTGATGGTCGGCGGCGCGATCTGATCGCGGATCGCCAGACAGACGAAGGCCGCCTCGATGGCCCCAGCCGCCCCCAGAAGGTGCCCTGTCGCTGATTTGGTCGAGCTCATTGTGGCCTTTGATGCCGCCTCGCCCAGCAGGCGGGTCACCGCCCCCAGTTCGATCTCATCGCCCAGCGGCGTCGACGTGCCGTGGGCGTTGATGTAGTCGATCTCGGACGGATCGATCCCGGCATCTTTGATCGCCGCTTTCATGGCCCGGAACCCGCCGTCGCCATCCTCGGCCGGCGCGGTGATATGATAGGCGTCGCCTGCCATGCCGTAGCCGATGATCTCGGCATAGATTTTGGCCCCGCGCGCCAGGGCGTGTTCCAACTCCTCCACGACAACAATGCCAGCACCCTCGCCCATGACGAAGCCGTCGCGGTCCTTGTCGTAGGGGCGGCTACCTTTCTCCGGCGTCTCGTTGAAGTTCGTCGACATGGCGCGGCAGGCGATAAATCCTGCGATGCCCACGGGCACGACACTGGCCTCAGCACCGCCCGCGACCATCACGTCGGCGTCGCCATACTTGATCATCCGACAGGCGTCGCCGATGGCATGAGCGCCGGTCGCGCAGGCGGTGACCACCGCGTGATTCGGCCCCTTGAACCCGTGGCGGATCGACACCTGTCCGCTGACCAGATTGATCAAAGCTGACGGGATGAAGAAGGGGCTGACCCGACGTGGGCCTTTCTCATGAAGTTCGATGGCCGTCGCCGCGATGGTGCCCAAGCCGCCGATCCCGGAGCCGATCATGACGCCGGTGCGCTCGCGGTCCTCATCGGTTACGGGAACCCAGCCAGAGTCCTTCACCGCCTCGTCAGCGGCGGCGATGCCATAGAGGATGAAGTCATCCACCCGCTTGCGATCTTTTGGCGACATCGTAGCGTCGGGATCGAAGCTACCGGGAACGTCGGGGCCGCCGCCGCCGCGCCCATCGACGCGCGGCACCTCACATGCGATCTGGCAGGCCCAGCCCTCCACATCGAACGCGCTGATACGACCCGCGCCGGACTCGCCAGCGAGTATCCGTTTCCAGGTCAGTTCCGTGCCCTGCCCCAGCGGGGTCAGGAGCCCAATGCCGGTAACGACGACTCGACGCATGGCCCTGCCTCAGATGAAAACCGCCTCAAATGAAAACCGCCGCGCCATCGGGTGCAGACCCCAGGGACGCGGCGGCTCTAGATTCCGACTACCGGGATGAGAAGGCCTTAGCCGCCCAACTTCTCGCCGATGAACTTCACGGCGTCGCCCACGGTCTGGATGTGCTCGGCGGCGTCATCGGGAATTTCGATGTCGAATTCTTCTTCGAACGCCATGACCAGTTCGACGTTGTCCAGGCTATCTGCGCCTAGGTCATCGATGAAACTGGCTTTCTCGGTGACCTTCTCGGGGTCAGCATCGAGATGTTCGATAACGATCTTGCGAACGCGTTCTAGGACGTCGGACATTAGGTTGGTCCCTCAAGGCTTATTCAAGTGATTGCATCGGCGACGGTCGTTCTAGAGTCAACTGCCGCGTTGGTGATCAATTCCGCACGCCGGGTAGCATGATCCCGCAGGATGGCGATAGTCAGATCATGACCATGCCGCCGTTCACGTGCAACGTCTGGCCGGTGACATAACCTGCCTCATCCGACGCCAGATAGGCGCAGGCTGTCGCAACATCGCGACCAGAGCCCAACCTGGCTGCCGGGATTCCGGCCATGATCTGGGTCTTCTGGACCTCTGTCAGCCCGTCGGTCATTGGACTTTCGATGAACCCAGGCGCGACGCAATTGACGGTAATGCCGCGTGTTGCGACTTCCTGGGCCAGAGCCTTCGAGAACCCGATCATACCCGCCTTGGAAGCCGCATAGTTCGCCTGTCCCGGGTTGCCCATTACGCCGACGACGGAGGTAATTCCGATGATACGGCCAAACCTGCGCTTCATCATCCCGCGCATGGCCGCGCGGCTGAGACGGAAGTAGCTTTCCAGATTGACCTTGATGACGGT
>JAYTWT010000093.1:0-2338 GCA_043743295.1 Alphaproteobacteria bacterium
CCGCCGCCCGATGCTGCCACAAGCCTGCGCTGGGAACGCGTGCGAGACTTGGCGTTCGAGAACCAGGACATCGGCTCCGACGGACCTGCAGCCTACCTCTACGCCACCAACCGTACACCGATGGTGGCACGTATCACGGAGTACGCGCGCGAAAGTTTGACACCAGATCGACCGATCATTGCGGCTGTGGGCGAACTGATGGGCCGAGTTTATCGCGACTTTCGCTACGACCCCGGGGCGACCGAAGTCTCAACGCCGGTCTGGCAAGCGTTCGATGCGCGCCACGGCGTCTGCCAGGACTTCGCCCAGATCATGATCAGCGGACTGCGGGGGCTTGGCGTGCCGACCGCCTACGTTAGCGGATATCTCAGGACCATTCCGCCTGCGGGCCAATCCCGGCTGGAGGGTGCCGATGCGACCCACGCCTGGATATCTGTCTGGTGCGGAGAAACAATTGGCTGGGTCGGCTTTGATCCCACCAACGACATACTGGCGGCTGACGACCATATCATCCTAGCCACCGGCCGCGACTATGCCGACGTGGCGCCCATCGACGGCGTCATCCTGGCGACAGGCGGCCAAACCCTCAAGGTCGAGGTCGATGTGATCCCGGAGGAGGACGTCTAGTTCTGTCCGCACAGCTGCCGCGCCTTATGCGTCGCAAGTCCTGACGGCATGGGCGACATGATAGCTTCCAGAGTGAGACAGCACGATCCAATCGCCAGCGTGCGCCACAACGGGGCCCTCAGGCGTCAGGACCTGGACCGCCGAAGCTTCGGCGACGGACCGCGCCTCGTCGCCTAGCCATTGCCAAAGCACAGCCCAGTTTTTGCTGTCGTGTGCCGGGGGCACCCTTAGCGCGGCACCATGATCGAACGGGGGATGTAGCCGGATAACTGACATGGGCCTCGGGAATCGAACCACTGAACAAGGGGCAGTTCGGCGGTGTTTCGGTCACCAAGTGCTTAACTCCTGGAAGCGTTTTCGCATCCATCCGGTTGAATCCCGCTCGCCTCACGGCTGAATTCACTTTTCACGGGTGTCACAAACGGCTTTAGTCACAACTTGCGCTTGCGACGACCTCTGGGGGGGGTCCGCACAAGGTGGGAGTTATAAATGGCTGAGGTGTCCGTAAAGACGCCCGAACCGATGGATATCGCGCTAGGAGCTGCGGTGCGCATTCGTCGTCGTACAATCGGCATGTCGCAGGAGGCTCTGGCCGACCAATGTGGCGTCAGCTTTCAGCAGATCCAGAAGTATGAAAACGGCGCAAACCGGATCTCGTTCTCTCGGCTCGTGCAGATCGCCAAGGCGCTCCGCTGCCGGGTCACCGACTTGATGGACGTGTTCGATGGCCCGGATCAGGAAACCGAGGCCGACCTCGACCTGTTGACCCGCATGCGCACGCCGGGTGCCCTCGAACTGCTCACCGGTTTCGAAAAGCTGGCCCCCGAGGTTCGCTCATCGCTGCTGTCCTTCGTCCGGACGTTGGCCAGTCAGGCCAGCGTGCAAGCCGCACCGCCCGCCCGAGAGATGGTCGCCGCCGCCTGATTTGACTTGAGACTTATCCGCCACAGCCGGGCTCGTCCCGGCTGTTGCCGTTCTAGGGCTCAGCCTGCAGCCAACACCTTGTCGATCAATACCTTGGCTTCGGGACCGGCCCAGTCGGCTTCTCCAGCGACACGCGCCTTCTCAAGGCCGTCCTTGCCATAGATCACGGTCGTCGGCGCGCCGGGCGCGTTTATCTTGAACGGCAGCTTCATCTCGCGGTCGTGGTAGAATTCCAACGGACCGTGGCTGGCGATGAACAGACGCGCCTTGGTCGCTGAACTCTCCGAATCGATGCTCACGGCCACCACCTTCACCGGTTTTCCAGCATAGGCCGCCTGCAGCTTGGCTAAGGTGGGCATCTCGGCGACGCAGGGCGCGCACCAGGTGGCCCAAATGTTCATCACCACGACCTGCCCTTTGAGGTCTGCGATCTTCATCGGCTTGCCCGCGGAATCATAGAACGTGTAGTCCGGGGCTGGCACAGCTTCGGTTGCCATTACGACCTTGGACGCCAACGAAGGGATGGCCTTGGCCGTTGCCGCCACCGGACCTGTACTGACATTCGGCACCGGGTTGGTGGATGACTGGAGCATGATGTAGACAATGGCCGCGACGCCCACCAGGGCGACGCTCCAAAGGGCCAGCCTGAGAGTTCCACCCTTGGGCTTGGCTGACATATCCGGACCTTCACTCATATGACCGACGACTCCTCCGCCCCGCCCGAGCCGCCCGCGTCTGCGGGTCAGGCCATGTGGGGGGGCCGATTTTCAGGGAAACCTGCCGAACT
>JAYTWT010000094.1:0-2792 GCA_043743295.1 Alphaproteobacteria bacterium
GCCGCCCAGGCGCGCACGACGCTGAGCGATTTCATCCGGCGCAGGGCCATCGAGGCCGCCGAGGCCGAGATGCTGGATCGCCGCCAAGTGACCATTCCGGCGGGCGACTGGACGCGGTTCGAGGCCTGGGTCGATGCGCCGGCGAAGGACGTTCCCGCACTCCGTGACCTCGCCGCGCGCAAGCCCGTATGGCAGGACTGACACCGCCGAGGCCGCTCACCGCCGCAGATGACCGGCAGAGCTTCGATTGCGGGCGGGAATCGCTCAACGGCTGGTTCCGGCGCAACGCGTGGCGCAACCAGCAGAGCGACGTGTCGCGCGTCACGGTGATCTGTGACGCCCAGAGCGGGGCGATCGCAGGTTATGTCAGCCTCTCCGCCGCCAGCATCGAACGCGCGCGCCTGCCCAAGAGCGGTCAGCGCAACCGGCCTGATCCCGTGCCCGCGCTGTTGCTCGGTCAACTCGCGGTCGATCTGCGTTTTCAGGGACGCGGCGTTGCCGCCTCGTTGATGCTGTTTGCGCTGACCACGGCCGTCCGCGTGGCGCGGGAGATCGGCTGCTTCTGCGTGCTGACCCACCCGCTCGACGACACCGTCCGCGCGCTCTACGCCAAGTTTGGATTTGAGGATCTGCCGTTCGACCCGGAACGCAGTATGGCGGTGCGGATCATTGATCTCCATCGGAATGGATTCTGAACGGATTTGCGTTCCCTGCCGTCCATCGGCACAACCAGATTCACATGACCATGACCGAGGTCTTCCTCTCCTACAGCCACCAAGACCGCGACATCGCCCGGCGCTATGCGGACGCGCTTGAGGCGGCGGGGCTGTCGGTCTGGTGGGACGATCACCTGCGCTCGGGCGAGGCGTTCGACGAGAAGATCGAGGCGGCGCTGCGGGCCGCCAAGGCCGTGGTGGTGTTGTGGTCGAAGACGTCGGTGGCCTCCCGCTGGGTGCGGGCAGAAGCGACGCTGGCGGATCGCAATAAGACCCTGGTCCCGGTGATGATCGAGCCCTGCGAGCGGCCGATCATGTTCGAGCTGACGCATACCTCCGACCTGGGACATTGGCAGGGCGACGCGGCTGATAGCGCTGGGCTGGGGTTTCTTGGCGATGTGCGAGGACTTGTCGGAAGGGCGTTTTCAGCTCCTGAGCAAAGCCCGATTGCGGCAACGATCCCCGCACCCGCCAAACCCGGCCAGCGCGGTGAGGCGCGCGCACTCGCAGAGCATGTGCGGGCGGTCGATCCCGATGTGCCGCTAGCGATCTGGGAGTTGCGCATGTCCCGTTGGCACGCGGACAGCCCGACGCGCGATATCATTCTCGACAATTTCCGCGCGCTCTATGGGATGACGGCAGACGGCGACGAGGCCTGACCCGATGCCGACCGTGATGACCGTTTCCGGCTTCCGTTTCTTCTTCTATAGTCTCGAGGGCTCCGAGCCGCCGCACATCCACGTTGAGCGGGACCGGAGCACGGCGAAATTCGATCCGGTGCAGCTCGCCAGGTCGCGCGGCTTTCGATCTCACGAGCTGAACCGGATGCGTGCCCTGGTTATCGAGCACCGCGTCACGTTTATGGAGGCCTGGATTGGGCATTTCGGCACTGAGGCTGGATAGCGACGCCGTCGATGTCCGCACGACAGACGAGGCGTTGCATGTGGTTCTGGCGGACGGCCGAGAGTTGTCGGCGCCGCTGGAGTGGTTTCCGCGGCTGCGGGACGCGACGGGCGAACAGCGCCAAAACTGGCGCCTCATCGGCGGCGGCCAGGGCGTGCATTGGCCCGAGATCGATGAGGATATCAGCGTCGAGAGCTTGCTGAGATCACGCTGACAGCGCAATGGCCCGCTGCGTGTAGCGCTCGCAGCCTCAACCCGAGCGCCAGCCCCTCGCCTGATGACCGACGTCTTCCTCTCCTACAGCCCTACGGGATTCACAGATCTGCGTCGGCGGTTGCGATGAGGTAGCCGGTGAGGGTGGAGGCGAAGCGGTCCCAGCCCCTGGCCATGGTCTTTGGCCCGGGCGGTTTGCCGTAGCAGTTCCAGCCGCCGTATCGGGCGATGACCCAAGCGAGCCAGGCGAGGGAGCCCTTGGGATGAAGGTTTTTCTGCCGCTCGGTGGCGCCTTCGCGTGAGCGGCTGATGAGCGCGACGGCCTCTGTGAAGCGGGGGTCCAGGACATCTCCCATTGGTCGGGAGCCGCCGTCGCGGGCGTCAACCAACTGGAGGATGCGGACCGCAGCGCCCAGGGCCAGGGCCGAGAGGCGGAAGAGCCGCAGGGGGTCACGCACCTGGGTCTCTTCGAGGCGCAGGCCATCGCTCTTGAGGGCGCGGAACACCTCCTCGATCCGCCATCGCAGACGGTAGAGGCGCACCATCTCCTGGGCAGCCTGCGGGCCGTCCACCGGCAAGGTGGTCATCAGCCGCCAGATCAACGGTTTGATCCCCTGGGGCGGGTTGGGCTCGATGACTTCCACCAGGCCCAGATCAAGGAAAGCCGGCGCGTCAGGCGCGGCCACGCGCGGCCTGGCGACCCGCACTGTGCTCGACCGGATATCGACCTGCGCGAGCCTGCCCTTGTCGCCAGGTCCGCGCGAGGCCACCGCGACCAGCTTTTGCGTCTGCACCGGCCATTTCGCCACCGCCTCGAAGAGCTTGCCGCCTGCGGCCAGCGAGCGGTCGTGACGCGCCCGCACCAGCAGTTCCACCCCCGCCGGACGGCCCGTGAAGTGGCTCCAGATATCGGCTTCCTGATCGCCTACCACGATCACCTGCGCGGCCTGGCTCAGCTGC
>JAYTWT010000095.1:0-5922 GCA_043743295.1 Alphaproteobacteria bacterium
GTGGAGGAGGGGATCGTGACGCTGGTCGGTGCCACGACCGAAAACCCATCTTTCGAACTGAACGGGGCGTTGCTGTCGCGCTGTCAGGTCTATGTGCTGAAACGTCTGGATGATGACGCTTTGGCGGTTCTGCTGACCAAGGCGGAAGTGCATGAGGGCCGCGCCTTGCCGCTGGAATCCGAGGCCCGGCAAGCCCTGGTCGCACTGGCCGACGGCGATGGCCGTTATCTGCTGACCCTGAGCGAGACCCTGTTCAACATCGGCTCGGCCAAGCCATTGTCCACCAAGGATCTTGGTCAGGTCCTGCAGAAGCGCAGCCCAGCCTACGACAAGGACCGCGAGGAGCACTACAACCTCATCTCCGCGCTTCATAAGTCGATCCGAGGATCGGACCCGGATGCGGCGCTCTATTGGCTGGCGCGGATGTTGACTGGCGGCGAAGATCCGCTGTTCCTGGCCCGCCGCCTAATCCGCGCGGCGGCGGAGGACATCGGTGAGGCTGATCCCATGTCGCTGGTGCTCGCCAATGCGGCCAAGGATACTTACGACTTCCTGGGCTCGCCTGAGGGCGAGATCGCGTTGGCTCAACTGGTCGTCCACCTGGCCTGCGCGCCGAAATCCAACGCCGTCTATATGGCGTTCGAAGCCGCGAAGAAGGCGGCCAAGGAGACCGGCTCGCTTATGCCCCCGGCTCATATCCGCAATCCAAGCACCAAGCTTATGCGCGATCTGGGCTACGGGAAGGGTTACGCCTACGACCACGACGCGCCGGATGGGTTCTCAGGCGCGAACTACTTCCCGGATGGAATGGAACGCCAGGTTTTCTACAAACCGCGCGGTGAAGGGGCAGAGGCGCGGATCAAGGAACGCTTGGACCGATGGGCTGCGCTACGGCGCGAGCGGGGCTAGGCACCGGCTGGCGGCGAGACTAACGTAAGGTCATCCTGGGGAGGGACAGTCTGATGGCAACAACGGTCGATGCACCACGCGCCGGTGCGCCATGGCATTTCTGGATGGTTGTGGTGATCGCCGCGTTCTGGAACGGGTTCGGCGGGTACGATTACACGATGAGCCATCTTCAGGGCGAAATCTACTATCGCCAGATGCAGATGACCGAAGCCCAAATCACGCACATGGCCACCTATCCAACTTGGATGCATGCGGTGTGGGCGTTCGGGGTCTGGGGCTCTGTGGTGGGATCGATCCTGCTGGCGCTACGCAGCCGCTGGGCATTTCATGCTTTTGCGGCCTCTCTACTGGGCGCGGCTGGCAATGCGATTTACACGGTCGTCGATCCGGGCTCAGCCCAGTCCATGGATCTCGTCATGCCGATTGTGATCATCGTGGCCTGTCTGGCCTTCGCGCTCTACGCATGGAGGATGACGAAACGGGGCGTGCTCCGCTAGACAGGAGGGGTGAAACCCCTCAAGCCTGTCCAGCTTTCGTCTGCCGAGGTCGCCTTCGTTCGTAGCCTGGTGCTCTATGAAGACGCCGATATCCTGGCCCTGAACAAGCCATCAGGCCTGTCCAGTCAAGGTGGGAGGGGGCAGGTTCATACCCTGGACGAACTGCTCTGGGCCTTTGCGAAACCCGGCAAGGCGCGCCCGCGCCTGATCCACCGTCTGGACCGCGACACCTCCGGCGTGATCCTTACCGCCAAGACCAAGCCGACCGCAGGTTTCCTTGGCAAAGCATTGATGAATAAGAAATTTTCTAAAACCTATCTGGCCGTAGTTACCCCCGAGGCACCAGAACCTTCGAAGGGGGTTATCGACCACTCTCTGCGCCGCGATGAGCAGGGTCGTGAGGCCTATATGCGGATCTGTGGAGCCGATCATCCCGACGCTGAGAGCGCCGTATCGCGATATCGGACTATAGCTGAGGCCCGCGGCTGCGCCCTGCTGGAGCTCGACCCTCAAACTGGGCGCATGCACCAACTACGGGTGCATCTGGCGTCGATCGGACGTCCTATCGCCGGCGACGCACGCTATGGCGGTGCGCTGGTTGTGGGCGGCGAGGTGGTTCCCCGATTGATGCTACATGCTCGTGCGCTGGCCTTTCCTCACCCTGGGGGCGGCACAAAGCGGCTCGAGGCTCTGCCACCTGCCGACATGACGGCACTGATCGCCAAGCTGGACCTCAGCTGATCTCGACGGACACAGTGGCAAACTGGCCCGGCTCGTCGCATAAGACCCAAGATGCAGACCCTTATTCTTGTGGCAGTCGGCGGGGCCAGCGGCGCGGTGATGCGCTATCTACTGGGCGTGCAGGCCTTACGCTTGGCGGGGTCCGGCTGGCCTTACGGCACCTTCGCTGCCAACATCCTGGGCGGGTTCCTGATGGGCGTACTGGCCGCCGTACTGGCCCTGCGCGGCGGTGCGGACCAGGAAAAGTGGCGGGTCTTGCTGGGCGTTGGCGTGCTGGGCGGCTTCACCACGTTCTCGGCCTATTCGCTTGAGGTGGCGCTGATGATTGAGCGTCGCGCCTATGGTCAGGCGGCGGTCTACAGCCTGGGTTCGGTGTTGTTGTCGGTCGCGGCCCTATTTGCAGGGCTGTTGCTCGTGCGTCGGCTGATGGTGTGAGAGAGGTCCGCATCGTGTTCGTGGACGCCGGGGAGGACGGCGTACGTCTCGACCGCTGGTTCAAGCGCCGCTGGCCGCATCTGAACCATATCCAACTCCAGAAACTGACCCGCTCGGGCCAGATTCGCGTGGATGGCGCGCGCGCTAAGCCCGACACCCGCCTCACCGCCGGTGTCCAAGTGCGGGTGCCGCCGTTGCCGGAGGCCCCGGAGCCCCGTGCCAAGGGCGAGCTCAATCCCCGTGACGCCGCCTTCGTCCGCTCGCTGGTGATCTACGAGGACGACGAGGTGCTGGCCTTGAACAAGCCAGCCGGCTTGGCTGTTCAGGGCGGCACCAAGACAACCCGGCATGTGGACGGGCTGCTCTCGGCCTGGGGCGAAGGGCTGGAGCGGCCTCGGCTGGTCCACCGTCTGGACCGTGACACCTCCGGCGTCCTGGTGATGGGCCGCTCGCCTCAGGCCGCCGCACAGTTGGCCGGCGCTTTCGCCAAGCGCCGGGCGCGCAAAATCTACTGGGCCATCGTGCTGGGGTTTCCTAAGCCCGGCCAGGGCGTGTTCAGCCAACCGCTCGCCAAGAAGGGCATCGGCGACCGCGAGATGATGATCCCCGTCGATCTGACCGATCCCAAAGCCGAAACGGCGGAGACCGAGTACGTCACCCTGGCCCGCGCCGGTCCCCGCGCCGCCTGGATGGCGCTCTGGCCCCATACCGGCCGTACCCACCAATTGCGCGCCCACATGCTGGCCCTGGGCCACCCGATCCTGGGTGACCCTAAGTATAACACGCCGCAGTCTGTGGCCTTGTCCGAGGGCCTGAAATTGCAACTCCACGCCCGCCGCCTCAGCCTTCCGCACCCCTCTCGCGGCACCCTGACCCTCGAGGCCCCTATCAGCGCAGAACTAAAGGCCGGAATGGAACGCTTCGGTTTCGATCCCTCCGAAGCCCAGCCCGAACCCTTCAAGACACGGCGCTGAAGGCTTCAGACCAGACCCAGTAGCGGCTTTGCGGCGGCACTGTCGGGGAACACGAGGGTGTCGAGCGCACGGCGGTCGACCCCGAGGTGGTCGGCCAGCAGGCCTTTGGAGAGGGCCCGCAGGTCTAGCGCGGGATAGAGGTCGCGGCTCTCGAAAAGGGCGGTGGCCTTCAGTGAGGGCCAGTCGCCGATGATGCCGCCGGGCTTGAGCGCGCCGCCCAGCACCAGGGCGGTAGAGGCGGTGCCGTGGTCGGTACCGCCGGTGCCGTTAATCCGCACGGTGCGCCCGAACTCTGTGACCGCTAGAACCACTGTGTTGCGCCATTCGGCAGCCAAGCCCTGATGCAGGCCGTCGATCAGAGCGTCTAACGAGGCCAGACGGTTATTTAGCAATCCCAATTGGTTCGCGTGCGAATCGAAACCATCAACCGAGATCGCTGCGATCTGTGGGCCACCGGGCGCTTTTAGGAATCCCGCCAAAGCGTCGCCCATGGCACGGGCGACATCGCGGCCCTGTCCGCCACCACGCATCATGGCGTCACCGCCGCCGGCGGCAGTCTGACGGGCCATGACTTCGGTCTGAAGGCCGCGGGCGAGGGCTGGCCCCAGCAGCGGATCATCGCGATAGAGGTCCTGCAACAAGCCTGGCAGGCGCGAGGTGGTGTCAATCTGTCGGCCCGGCGACCATGAGCCAGCGGAGGCGGTACCGCGCAGGATAAGGGGTGCGGTGGTGCCCACCGAGATCGCTTCGACCTTGCCTGTCGCCGACAAAGCCTCGACGGTGCGGTTCAGCCAGCCTGAAGTCGTCGCGTAGACGCCGGCGGCGCCGGTCTCCAGCACGTCCTGCGCCTCGAAATGCGAGCGCGCGCGATCCGGCGTGGCGACGGCAGGCGCGATGCGGGCCTGACCGGCCGTAGCCAGGGCATGGATGCTGGTCAGTGCCGGGTGGAGGGCAAAGCTTCCGTCCAGAGCAAGGGTGGTGTCGCCAAGCGCTAAGGCGCCGCGTAGGGCGCGGTAGTCAGGATCGCCCACCGGCGGGGCGACCGACAGGCCGTCCATGCCGCCCCGACAGATGATCACCACGAACTTGCGGTCAGCAGGGATCGCGGCATTGGCGATCCTTGCGAGGAAGGGCAGGGCCAGTCCGGCGGCGGCGAAGGCCCTGCGGCTGGGTCTGAAGTCCATCATCGGCGTTGAAACTCCGGCGTCATCAGCAATAGGGCCACAGCCTCGGTGCGCGATTCCGCGCGCCGGATAGCCGTGGCTGATGTGGAGGTCAGACGGGCACCCAGGGTGCGCTCGGCCAGGGCCACCGGGTCCGCCACATTTGGGCCCACAATGGCCGCCAGCCCTTGGGCAAACTGCATGCGCTTGACTAGCGCGTCCGAGGCGGCCCAGGGCCCGGCTTCGTCTGGCCAGCCTTTGGGCGAGGGTGCGCCGAAGGGCCGCTGGCCCAGGCCGTTCAAAACTCCGCCGACCTGCGGCCCGCGCGCGGTCAGCCCGGTGGCGCGATAGCTGGAGACCACGAACTCGTAGGGAGTCTTCAGCTTGGCTGGCTTTGGCGACCAAGCCTCGGGCGCATCGATCAGGGTCTCCGCGACCTTGGCCAGATCGCCGCGCGTCTCGATCCAGGATTGTGCCAACTGCGCCACCAGGGCGGGTGGCGGATCATCGGCCACGAAATGTCGAGCGAGCTTGGTGCACAGATGGCGCGCGGTTACCGGGCTGGCGGCCAGATCCGCGAGGATGGCAGCGGCTTGTGCCTTGCCCCCGGCTTGATAGCGAACGCCCATGACAGTACGTTCGCCCGGCTCATGGGTCTGAGGGCGGAACACGACAGGCTCGACGGAGCCGCCATCGCGCGGTCCGGCGACGCTCAGGCCAGTTAGGGCGCGGGCAAACTCGGTAACGTCGGCCTGACTATAGCCACCGCTGATGCCGACGGTGTGCAGCTCGAGAATCTCGCGCGCCAGGTTCTCATTCAGGCCCAACTGTCGAGTCTGCCCTTCATCGCGTTGCGGCCCTCGCATCCTGCCGCCGCGCCCTGCGAATTGAGCCGCCGGGCTGTTGGGGCCTGCCGATTGAGCCTGGTCTAGATAGAGCAGCATGGCTGGGTGGGTCTCTGCGGCAACCAGCAGGTCGGCGAAGCGTCCGAACACATGGGGCCGGATTGCCTCGTTCTCGAAGGGACCGACCAACCCCGCGACCTGCACCTTGGTCGCCGAGACCGTGAAATGGTTAGCCCAGAACAGCGCCCAGCGCTCTCTGAACCCTGCCTCTGTAGCGATCCCAAGTTGGATCCGCGCCTGAACGTCGCCGATCGTGTTCTGACGGATGTAGGCCTGGGCCTGTTTGACTGGGTCCAGC
>JAYTWT010000096.1:0-3983 GCA_043743295.1 Alphaproteobacteria bacterium
CCGGCGATTCTGGGCCTGTTCGGTGCCAAAGCTGAGGTGCGCTACCAGCCCAAGGGCGTGGTCGGCGTGATCAGCCCGTGGAACTTTCCGGTGAACCTGACCTTCGCGCCGCTGGCCGGCATCCTGGCCGCCGGAAACCGGGCGATGATCAAGCCGTCCGAGTACACCCCCGTCACCTCGGAACTGATGAAGACCATGCTGTCCGGCGCCTTCTCCGAGGAGGAGATCGCGGTGGTTACCGGCGGGCCCGACATCGGCGAGGCGTTCTCGCACTTGGCCTTCGACCACCTGATCTTTACCGGTGCCACGTCGGTGGCCCGCCACGTGATGCGTGCGGCGGCCGAGAACCTGGTGCCGGTCACCCTGGAACTGGGCGGCAAGAGCCCGGTGATCCTGGGCCGGTCCGCCGATATCGCCACCGCCGCCGCCCGGGTGATGAACGGCAAGACGCTGAATGCCGGCCAGATCTGCCTGGCCCCCGATTATGTGCTGGCACCCCAGGATCAGGTCGAGGCGTTCGTCGCCGCAGCGCGCAAATCGACCTCGGCCATGTTCCCGACCATCAAGGACAATCCCGACTACACCGCCGTGGTTGCCCAGCGGCACTTTGACCGGATCACCGGCTATATCGACGACGCCCGCGCCAAGGGGGCCCGGGTGATCGAGCTGAAGCCCGAGGGCGAGGATTTGTCGCAGCAGGAGCACCGCAAGATCGCCCCCACGCTGATCCTCGATCCCACCGACGACATGAAGGTGATGCAGGAGGAGATCTTCGGCCCCGTCCTGCCGATCAAGGGCTACAAGACCCTTGATGAGGCCATCGCCTATGTGAACGGCCGCGACCGACCGCTGGGGCTCTACTATTTCGGTACCGACGCGGCCGAGCAGGAACGCGTGCTGACGGAGACCACGGTCGGCGGCGTCACCATCAACGACGTGATCATGCACGTGGCCCAGGAAGAGCTGCCCTTCGGCGGGGTCGGCCCCTCCGGCATGGGCAGCTATCACGGCGCCGACGGCTTCCGCGAGTTTAGCCACCGCAAGGCCATCTTCACCCAGATGAAGAAGGACATCGGCCCGCTCAAGATGCTGCGGCCCCCTTACGGCGCGGGGATCAAGAAGTTCCTGGACGGGCAGATCAAGGGGTGAATTGAACGCCCCACACTGCGGGGCCGGCATCTCGGCGAACCTCCCCCGTGAAAACGAGGGGGCGCTGCCGCCGCGCCTTGCTTGGCCGACAGACAACGATAGCGGCGTTGGCCGGGAGGGGTCACTCTAAGGCTTTGTAATGGCGCAGCCGATAGAGCGTCGCCTTGAGGTAGTCGAGGCTGCGCTAGGTCTCACTGTCAGCAAGTTCGCGGGCTCTTCGATAGGTCTGTAGGATGTGCTCGCGCTGGCGGACGTGGTTGAATGATCGCGCGGCTGTGTGAAACGTGGACAGCGCATACGCCCCGACCGGCAGGCGGATGTGCGGCATCGCTTTTTCAGCTTTGCGCCCGCAGAACACGATCACCCTCAGGCTTGGCAGGAGGTCCACTAATGCCTGGGTGTACGGCAGCGCATCCCTTATCTGCCGGCCGGTGGCGTTGGCGTTCTGGTCGACTGTGCTCACGCAGTAGGGCACGACGTTCCACAGCAGGGTATCTTCCCGAAGCAACCCGGCCTGTTCTAACGCCAGTTTCTTGTTGCGCGCCGAAGGGTCAGGATTGTCTTGCGATACGTATCCCGTGGCAACTGCTCGTGGGCCGGGCGTTTCGGAGAGGAACAGCACCCTCGCCTCAACGCCCCCGTCATTGGGATCCACGTTAGGCACGTCATATCCCTTGGCCCTAAGTTCGCCAACCATGACCATCAATGGCTGGACGTGGGATTCGGTCAGTCTGGCGTCGCGTAGATCAGTCACCGCTGCACCTTTTTCTGCGGCTTTCAGTTTGCAGGGGCAACATACCCATCCCCACCGCCTCAGTACAAAAAAACCTCAGTCCGGGGTGCCAACCGCCGCAGCCACCCGAAGTCCCCCGTGTTCCGCGTGACCAGCATCCAGCCGCCCTCGGCCGCCTGCAGATGGAGCAGCGTATCGTTCAGTGCCGCCTGACCGTGGGGCTTGCCGCTGAGGCGGGCGGCGAGACCCGCCAGCATCCCGGCTTCTCCGAAGGTCTGCAGGCTGGGCGCGCTCAGCCGCCGCTCCGGGATGTCTGCGACGATGGCGGTGAGTTCACGCAGCGTGGAGGCTGTTCCCGGGTGGGCGGGGTCGAGCCGGCCGAAGAGGTGGGTCAGTTCGGCCAGCGCGATGGAGGAATGACGGATCAGCCGTCGCGCCAGCAGAGCGTCCAGCGCCGCGTTTGTCCGGTCTTTCGCAACGTCGATATAGACGCAGGTGTCGAGCAGGATCTCGGGCCGTCTCGCGTCGAGATCAATGTCAGACTTGGGGCGAGCGGTGGGCACCGAGGGCCGCTGGGGTCGCACACGCCGCAGCGCGCGGCCCAGGTCAAAACTCAAGATCGATGTCCGGCGAGATTGAGCCTTTCCGGGCGAGAAGGCGCGGGCCGAAATCGTCTTCCAGCGCCACCTTGGCCAGGGCGTATTCCACCAGTTCGGTCAGGCTCTTCGCGCCGCTTCGATTACGCGCCGCTGCGATCAGGCCTTCCGGCAGGCGCACGCCTACCGGCCGCCGCGTGCCGGCGAGCATGCCGACCGCAGCCGCCTCGTCCATGATGGCGGCCCGCGCAATATTGCTAGAGTTCGTCAAGGATGCATCGTCCATGATGAGAACATTAGACGAATATGAAGTTGGCGTCAAACATCCGCCGAGTGTCTGAAAAGGGTCCGCACTGCCATCACCGCACCGCCTATTCGTCCAGCACCCCCCGTTTCATTTTCATCCGCTGCTTGCCGGCCTTATGCCGTCCGACCCACAGCTTCTTGTGCTCCAGCGCTGCGACCGGGTCTTGCCGTCGCCGGTCGTGGGCCAGCTCGGCCTGCAGCTTCTCGAAGTTGTAGAGCCGCCCAGGATCGAGGCTGCCGTCTTCCAAGGCGGCCTGGATCGCGCAACCGGGTTCCTCGCCATGGCGACAGTCGCTGAACCGGCACTGGGTAGCCAGCGCCTCGATGTCGCCGAAAGTGGCCGAGACCCCTTCGTCGGCGTCCCAAAGGCCCAGTTCGCGCATCCCCGGCGTGTCTAGGATGAGGGCGCCGGAGGGCAACAGCACCAATTCACGATGCGTGGTCGTGTGGCGGCCCCGGTCGTCGGCGGCCCGAACTTCGCGAGTGGCCATCCGCTCTTCGCCTGCCAGCACATTCAGCAGGGTGGATTTGCCCGCGCCCGACGATCCCAACAGCACGGCGGTCTGGCCGGGTTGCAGCCACGCGTCCAGGGTGTCCAGCCCCTGGCCGGTTATGGCGGAGATCGCCAGTACCGGGGCACCCGACGCGATGGCCTGGATCTCGGCCACGTCCTCATCGAGAAACTCGGCCAGGTCAGCTTTGGTCAGCACGATGACGGGCTTGGCCCCGCTCTCATGCGTGGTCACCAGATACCGCTCCAGCCGGCGCGGGTTGAGGTTGGCATTCAGCGAGGCAACCAGAAACGCCACATCGACATTGGCCGCCACCACCTGGGCACCGGCGCGGGGGCCGGACGCTTTGCGGATGAAGGCGGTCGCGCGCGGCAGCACGGCGTGGACCAGGGCGGTGGTTTCCCCAGGCCTGGCCTCCACCGCCACCCAGTCCCCGGCGCAGGGTCGCGAGATGTCGGAGGCCGCCTTCATCAACGGCCCTGTGGCGCGCGCGTCGATCTCGCCCGCCTCGGTGATCAGGCGATAGCCACCGCGCTGTTGTACGATGATGCGTCCAGGGACCAGGCCCTGGGCCGCATGCGGGGTGAAATGGGTCTGGAGCGTTGCGCTCCAACCGTAAGCGTTCAGCAATGGAGATATCCTTGAGATCGAATGCCAATCAGGCGTCGACCGCAGAGATCCCTTGGC
>JAYTWT010000097.1:0-10951 GCA_043743295.1 Alphaproteobacteria bacterium
GTGATCAGAAGAACCCAGGCCACCAGCGAGCCAGCGCCTGAGCCACGGCCCGGCCCCACCGGAATGTCGTGCGCCACCGCCCACTTCATGAAGTCCGAGACGATCAGAAAATAGCCCGAAAAGCCCATCTGGATGATTACGCTCAGTTCGACCTCTAGCCGGGTCTCATACTCGAGCGGCGAAAACGCCGTGGCCTGGCCGCTAGCGATACGTTCGCGCAGACCTTCGCGAGCATGGAACGCCAACTCCTCGGCTTCGGTGCGGCCTTCACTCGTGGGAAAGCTTGGCAAGATCGGGTCGCGCTTGGCCACCATGAAGGCGCAGCGCCGGGCGATATCCAAGGTGTTGTCGCAGGCTTCAGGCAGGTCGGCGAACAGCGCCCGCATCTCGGCGGCCGACTTAAAGCCGTGCTCGGCGGTCACCCGTCGACGCTCGTCCTGACCCACAAAGGCACCGTCGGCGATGCACAACAGTGCATCGTGCGCCTGATGGCTCTGAGCGTTCTTGAAATAGACGTCGTTGGTGGCAACCAGGGCCACGTCGTTGGCATAGGCAAAGGCCACGAGCCCAGCTTCACTCAGGGCTTCCTGCGGCGTACCGTGACGTTGCAACTCGACATAGAACCGGTCACCGAACACCGCTTGCATCTCGGCCAGAGCGGCGTTGGCTTCCTTGGCTCGGCCCGAGGCAAACAACGGATCAATTGGACCGTCCGGACCACCCGACAACAGGATCAGACCTGCCGAGTGGGCGCGGACCTTGTCCCAAGGCACGTGCGACTCATCGCTAGGCTCGATCTCCAGATAGGCCGCCGAGGAGAGCTCGCAGAGATTGAGGTATCCCGTCTCGTCCTGGGCCAGCAGGACCACGGTGGGTACCTTGGCCCAGCGTTCACCTTGCCCCTCCCCTATGCCCCGAACCGGCAGTGCGCAGCCGATGATGGGTTGGACCCCCTCAGCCTTGGTCGTAACGGAGAATTCCAGGGCTCCGAACAAATTGGCCCGATCGGCCACGGCCACGGCAGGCATCTGGTCGGCCCTGGCCAACGCGCCGATCTTGTCGGCCTTGATGGCCCCTTCCAGCAGAGAATAGGCCGAGCGCACCCGCAAGTGGACGAAACCGTTCGTATCGTCCGCCGCCAAGGCTGCTTCCCCCATTCGCATGGAGACTTCAGCCCATCAGGCCGGCCACCGTGCACATCATCCAGACAAAACTGGTCACCGACACAAAGGCCAGTGATTCCCGAGCCAGACGAACCATGTCGAACATCCTCTTGTGCGCCGACTGTGGACAAACATCAGTCGTTCTGTATATGTTCGTATTCCGGTTTTGTTCTGATTGCAAGCCGTCTTGTTGCATCGGGCAGGACCGCCAAATGTAACCCTTCGATCCGAGGTTTCTTAGGATCTTGGAAGCCGCCGGCGCTCCACCACCTCGGTGGAGATTTGCTGCTCAACGCGATCCTTTGGTCCACGGATAGTGGTCGTGGTGACCGTCGTGCGCCTCCAAGGGTAGCCGGCTGCATCCGGCTCCAACGTCACTCTGATGACGCCCGCAATCGCTTCGGCAGATCGGGCAGACAACGCGGCTTCGAGCGTTACCGGCTTACGCATCAACACTCCTACAGTCACGTCGGCTTGAGCCCTCTCTTGGCGAAACACAGTTTCGTCGATGATCAACTCCGCTACGAAAATCGTGGTTTTCGATCCCGCCTGGTCCCTGCGAATCTGGGCAGGCGCGGTCGCCCGTGGGTCGCGATACATCGCACCGTCCTCAAGGCGCGTACCACCCAGGTCAAACAACTCAAGTAACTTAAGTACCGACAATGCCTCGCAGTCGACCTGGAACGCGTTCCAGGTGAAATACCAGCGCCCGCAATCGCTCCGCGTGAGATCAGCCGACCTCAGCCACGTATCCACGCGATCATTCAACGTCGCGACGTTCTGAAGCTGTGGTGGTCTATCTAACGTCTGCACGACCGTGAAGGGATACTCCCACTGGCGCGCCCGATCTGCAGAGGGCGTATCTCCCGACAGATCGTACTCAATCGTAACTCCGTCTTCCCCAACGGCCAGAACTGCCTCAACGATACTGTAGCGGTCTGTTGAGCTTGATTTTGACCCATCATTTGTGATTCCTCGGCGTTCAACGGATCGGCGAATTTCAAACCGATCACCGGGTTTCAGCGCACCTGGGACGGCCCGCGCAGCCGCCGCATCCAAAGTCATCAGGAGCGCCGCGATCACGGCGAAATATCTAAGCATCGCTCATCCCACCCACTGCTCCAGCCGCCCGTCCTTCAGCGCGAACACCCGGTCCATGTGCGCGGCGAGGGCTAGGTTGTGGGTGGCCACCAACGCCGCGACGCCGGTACTGCGCGCTAGGGTTTGCAAACTCTCGAACACGGCCGTCGACGTAGCCGGGTCGAGGTTTCCAGTAGGCTCGTCAGCCAACAGCAGACGCGGCGAATTCGCCAAGGCTCGCGCCACCGCCACCCGTTGTTGTTCGCCGCCGGAAAGTTGTGCGGGCTGGTGATGGCTGCGTTCCGCCAGACCCAGGCCGGACAGGAGTTCTGCAGCCCGCGCCTGGGCCGCCTTGGCGGACTTGCCTGCGATCATCAGCGGAAGGGCAACGTTGTCGAGGGCGCTAAATTCCTGGAGCAAGTGGTGGAACTGGTAGACGAAGCCGATGGTCGCCAACCGGACGCGGGAGCGCTCGCGCTCAGCCAGATCGGAGCAGTCGGTACCCAAGATCGTGATCCGGCCCGGGTCGGGATGTTCCAGGAGACCGGCGGCGTGTAGCAGGCTGGACTTTCCCGAACCGGACGGGCCGATCAGGCCGACGATCTCGCCCGGCTGAACGTCAAGGTCCACACCGCGCAACACAGGCAGCGACCCGGCGGCGGTGACGTATGTCCGCTCCAGGCCGCGGATCGATAGGACGGGTTCACTCATAGCGAAGTGCCTCAACCGGATCGAGGCGTGAGGCGCGCCAAGCGGGCGGTAGGGTCCAGATGCAGGCCATGCCGAGCGCGAACGCGGCAATGCCAGCCACCTCCGCCCAGTCCACCTTAGCCGGCAGCCGTGACAGGTAGTAGACGTCGGAGGCGAACACCGGCGTGCCCGTGATCCACTCGACGAACCCCTGAATCGGGTCGATATAAACCGAGAAAAGGACGCCAAGCGTCACACCCGCGATCGTGCCCAGCGTACCGATGCTGGCACCGGTCATGAAGAAGATGCGCAGGATCGAGCCCTGCCCTGCCCCCATGGTCCGGAGGATCGCGATATCGCGGGTCTTGTTCTTCACCAGCATTACCAGACCCGAGATGATATTAAGCGCCGCGATGACGATCAGCATGCCCAGGATCAGGCGCATGGCGGTACGCTCGACCTTCAGCGCGCCCCAGAACGAGACGTCACGCTGGGTCCAGTCGCTGACCAAGGCCGCCGGGCCCGCCGCCGCGTTGATCGCGGCCCGCAGTGCGGGGGCCTTGTCCGGCTCGGCGACCTTGATCTCAATTGCGTCTGCGCTGTCCTCGCGCCCGAAGAACAGTTGGGCCTGCTGGAGCGGCATATAGATGTAGGCCGCGTCGTACTGGCTCATTCCGACGCTGAAGGTGGCGCCGACGGTGTAAGCCTTTTGCAGCGGCGTGCCGCCGAACGCTGTGGCACCACCCGAGGGCGAGATCAGCGAGATTGTATCGCCAGGCGCGACGCCCAGGGACTGGGCCAACCGCGCGCCCACCACCACCACGTCACCGCCATAGTCGCCGACCCCGAAATCCTTGAGGCTGCCCTTGATAAGGTTGCCCGACACCAGCTTGGTTGCCTTTAGGTCGCCGGCCGAGAGCCCGCGCACCAGCGCGCCCGTAATCTGACTAGGGCCGATAGCGATAGCCTGGGCTTCAATCACCGGCGCGGCCTGCAAGACGCCCGGAATTTTGATGATTTTGGCCACGGCCCGGTCGCGTTCGAGGCCGTCCAAAACACCTCCGGTGACGAACAGGTGGCCCTGAAAACCCAGGATGCGGCCCAGAAGCTCGCTACGGAAGCCGTTCATCACCGACATGGTCGCGATCAGTACGCCGACTGCCAGCATGATACCGACAAAGCTGATCACCGAGATCAGCCCCACCCCGCCTTGGCTACGCCGCGCGCGCAAATAACGCATGGCCAGCATTCGTTCCCAGAGCCCGAACGGAGGGGCCTGACCGCCGATGACAGCGTTGGGTTGGCTCACCCGGTGATGGCCTTCAGCGCGGCATCCATCGGCACGCTCAGGCGCTCACCGCTGCCCCGGCGCTTAAGTTCGACCACGCCCTCGGCCACACCCTTGGGACCGACGATCAGTTGCCAGGGGATCCCGACCAGGTCGGTGGCCGCAAACTTGGCACCCGGGCGCTCGTCACGGTCGTCGTAGAGCGGGTCTTTACCTGCCGCTGTGAGGGCCTTGTAGGCGGTTTCGCAGACCTCGTTGCAGGCCGCATCGCTGGTCCTGAGGTTCAGTACGGCCGCGCCGAACGGCGCAACACTATCCGGCCAGATGATCCCGGCCTCGTCGTGGCTGGCCTCGATGATCGCGGCGACTAGCCGAGAAACGCCGACGCCGTAGGAGCCGCCGTGCACCGGCACATCCTTGCCATCGGGTCCGGTCACATTGGCCTTCATCGGGCGCGAGTATTTCTCTCCGAAATAGAAGATGTGGCCGACCTCAATGCCGCGTGCCGTCATCCTTTTGTCTTCAGGCATGGCATCGAACCGGGCGATGTCGTGCATCTCGTCGGAGGCGGCATAGAGGTCGGTGCGACGAGTAACTTCCGGCTCCAGGTCGCCGTCCCAGTCAATGTCCGGACCCGGTGCCCCCATCTCGACCAAGTCGCGATGGGCAAATACTTGGCTTTCGCCGGTATCGGCCAGGATCATGAATTCGTGGCTGAGGTCGCCGCCGATGGGACCGGGGTCGGCCTTCACCGGGATCGCCTTCAGACCTAGCCGCGCATAGACGTTCAGATAGGCTAAGAACATCCGGTTGTACGACCGCCGCGCCGCCGCTTCGTCGATGTCAAAGGAATAGGCGTCCTTCATCAGGAACTCGCGGCCGCGCATCACCCCGAACCGGGGCCGCCGTTCGTCACGGAATTTCCATTGTATGTTGTAAAGATTCTTCGGCAGGTCTTTGTAAGATTTGATGTAGCCTCGAAAAATATCGGTCACGACCTCTTCTGCGGTGGGGCCGTAGAGCAGGTCGCGGTCGTGGCGATCCTTGATCCGCAGCATCTCCTCGCCGTAGTCGTCATAGCGCCCGCTCTCGCGCCACAGGTCAGCCAACTGCAGGGTCGGCATTAGAATCTCGACGGCACCGGCACGGTCCATCTCCTCGCGCACGATCTGTTCGATCTTCTTCAAGACCCGCAGACCCAGCGGCAACCAAGCATAGATGCCCGCAGCTTCCTGCCGGATCATGCCGGCACGCAGCATCAATTGGTGCGAGACGATCTGCGCATCCGCGGGCGCCTCGCGAAGGGTCGGCATGAAATATCGCGAAAGGCGCATGGGTCGGTCAGCTCTCAGGTCTAGCGAGGAGGTTCTGATAGCCTTGGCGCCAAGACCTTGGCAACGATGAGGCGGTCAGTCTTGAGACGCGGGCCTATCGCGCGCTTCCGGGAAGGCGCGGCAGTTGGACCAGTCCGAAATGCCAGATAGCCCAAAGAACAATGAACACCACGATGGACACCCAGGTAGTGGTGAAGAACTTCTGCTTCAGTTTCGGGTCTACTGGCGCGCCAGGGTCACCGCCGTCGCCCTTATCGATCCCGGCCTCGGCATGGCTGACCACACCTAAAGGCAGGACGACGAACAGCACGGTCCACCAGATGGTCAGGAAGATAGCGATACCGGCGATGGGGTTCATCAGTGCGCGCCTTTGGGGGTTTCCATAAGCTCGACCAAGACCCCGCCCATGTTCTTGGGGTGCAAGAAGATCACCGGAACCTTGTGCGCCCCGATACGCGGGACGCCGCCGTTGAGGACGGTTGCGCCCTTGGCCACCATATCGTCGCGGGCCACGATGATGTCGGGGACTTCGAAACAGATGTGATGTTGGCCGCCCTTGGGGTTCTTTTCCAGAAAAGCGGTGATCGGAGAGTTGTCACCGTAGGGCTCGATCAGCTCGATCTGGCTGTTGGGCACGTCAACGAAACAGACCCAGACGCCCTGTTCCGGCAGGGCAAATTTCTCGCCGATCGAGGTGGCCCCCAATAGGTCGCGATAAACGACGACCGCCTCGTCGATGGAGGGCGTCGCGACGCCCACATGGTTCAGTTTTCCAATCATGGACGCGGTATACGCCGGGATCGGCGGCGGCGCGAGATCACGTTGCGGTAGCTGGTCTGGTTCGTGGGGCGACTAGGCGGCCGGCGTATGAAACGCCGCACCGGTGGCCAGCAGGTCGGCGATCCGATCAGGGGCGATACCGTACTCCGCCAGGACCTCGGCGCTGTGCTCGCCCAGGTCCGGCGTCGGCAAGGTAAACCCGCCGGGCGTGCGGCTGAAGTCGCCATAGGTGCGCGCGCTGACCGCCGGGCCCAACCGGGGATGCTCCCAGGGTGCCATGTGGCCGTTTTCCCAGAGCCAGGGGTCCTGCAGCACTTCGTCGAAGCGTCGAACGGGCGTCGATGGAACCCCAGCGGCGATCAGGAGGTCCACCGTTTCGTCGCGCGAACGTGACTCTAGCGCCGCCTCGATACGGGAGGCTAGGTCACCATCACGCGGCGCGCCGAGGGGGTTTATGCCCAGATCAACACCAAGGACGCTGGCTATACCTTGGGTCTCAGAGGCAAGCTCGCAGGCGATAGCGATCCAGCCATCAACGCAGGGATAGTAACGGTGCAGCGCCGTCAGCCCCAGACAGTCGCGCCCGCCCAAGTCGTTCGGCGGTCGGCCCGGATAGTCCACCATCTCGCCCAGCTGATAGAGCAGGCTTTGGGCCAGCAGGCTGGATACGATCTCCTGACCCTCGCCGGTCGTCTCACGCGCGTTGAGGGCGGCCACGACCGAGGCGCTTACGACGGCAGCCGTGGCAATGTCATTGACCGCGATAGAGTAGAGGATGGGGTCATCGTCCCCGCCCTGGGCTGCCATCATCCCGCCTTGGGCCTGCATCAACGGATCAAATCCCGGGAGCGCCGCCCAAGGGCCGGTGTCCCCATAGGCGTTGATCGAGCAGGAGATGATCCGCGGATTGATCGCTTTCAGCGTGTCATAAGTGATGCCCAGCCGTTCGCGCACGCCCAGCCGATAGTTGTCGATGACGACGTCGGCCGAGCGCACCATGTCCAGGAAGGCATCGCGGGCGGCAGGTTGTTTTAGATCCAGTCCCAAACCCCGGACGCCACGATTGTAAACCAGAAACTGGGATCCATCCGACCGGAACGGGTCCGCCTCCGGTCCCTCGATCTTGATCACCTCTGCACCCATCGCGGCGAGCAGCGTTCCAGCATAGGCACCAGCGATCACGGTGCCGAGGTTCAACACTTTGATGCCTTGAAGCGGCGGCGCGCTGGACGCAGATTTGGGTAGCGGCGCGAGCTTCGACGGCCAATTGGGTGCCGTTTCAACAGGCTTGGGTAAGCCAAGCACCCGGGCCGGAGTGGCGCTGAACCGCGCGGGAGGCGCGGGCATCGCTACTTCGCCCAGCGCTGGGTGATCGAACGCGAGGCGCATCCCAGCCTCGGCGACAATCGGCCCGCCCAGCCAAGTCTCTCGGCGGTTGACTGGGCCGCACGGCACGTCGTGGGCTTTGAGCAGGTCCAGCCATTCCTCGCGCGGGCGGGTCTCAAAGATGCCGATCAACATCTCGCGGGCCCCCAGCATGTCCTGTTCTAGAATATCGAACAGGTCGCCCAGTTCGAGCGCCTCGAATGCCTTGCGATAGAAATTGGTGAACAGGGTTCCTAAGAAGAACCACTCTCCGTCGGCACACTTGTAAAGGCGATAGCGGGGATTGGAGCCCGGCGGGATGCCGCGCGGCAGGGGCTCGATGCGCTCGAACCGCATGGGCGGCGCACATTCGGCCGATCCGTGTAGACCGCTGATCGTCACGGCCTGGCCTAGACCACTGCGAGTGCGTTCCAACAGCGCAGCCCCAATCCCGGCCGCTCCGAGGACCGCCTGGGATGACCAAGCGATGGGCAAGATCATGTGGATGGGGGTATCGGCCCATGCGCCCTGGCGGAACGGCATGGCCGTAAGGGCGGCGAGTAGGCTGTGCCGGGCGGGTAGCTCGCTCCAGCGTCCGGTCGTGCCATAGGGCGGCATCCACGCATGGATCAAGCTGGGATACGCTGTTGTCAAAGAAGCGGCGTCCAGCCCCAGTGATGCCATCCGACTGGGCGCGAGATCGAACAAGGCGACATCCGCGCCCGCAATCAACGTGCGCGCCGCAGCTATTCCGACAGGCACGTCTAGATCGAGTGTCACGACCTGTTTATTTCGGTTCCAGGCCTGATATCCGGGACGGTCCTTCCAACGGTCGCCGCCGGGGGGCTCAATCTTGACGATCTCAGCCCCAAAATCGCCAAGCAGCATCGTAGCCATCGGGCCGACCATGCCCTGGCTGAAATCAGCGATCCGAACGCCCTTGTAAGCCGACATACGCGCGTTCTCCCCTACCCCGCCTAGGCTGCGCGGTTCCCGCATCTGGCCGCACCCATGAAAGCCGGGGACGGGCCGCACGGCAAGCGCCTAGGCTATGCTAATGACCTACGTCGCATAGGAGTGATCATGAAGATCGGAACATTAGGCCCGCTACGAGACGTCAGCCGCCTTACCCTTGGCGGCGGCGGGATCGGTCAAGTGTGGGGCGAAACCAGCCGGGACGAGGCTATCGCCACGCTGCATGCCGCTGTCGATGCTGGAATCACAGTGATCGACGCCGCGCCGATGTACGGTGCCTGCGAGGCCAACATAGGCGAGGCTTTCGAGGGCCGACCACCTTCGCATCTGAAATTCACTACCAAGTGCGGCATCGGCTCGCCGCGTGCGGACCAGATCAGACCTGGTCTTGAGGCTTCGCTGGACGCCAGCCTGAAGGCTATGCGGCTTGAGCGTGTGGACCTCTTCTTTCTGCATTCCAACATCCACGCTGACGACTTCGCCTACACGCATGGCAACGATCGCCGCGATCAGATGGGCACGTCGTGGTCGCTTTATGTGAACGAAGTCGTCCCCGCGTTCGAGCGGCTGAAAGCAGCAGGCAAGATCGGCGCGTGGGGTATCACCGGCATTGGAGTGCCGAGCGACGTGCTGGCCGCTATCGCACACACACTCCGCCCAGCCGCCGTGCAGGCTATCGCCAATCTGATGGACAGCGCCGGTGCCCTTCGACGCTATGCCGAGCCGGAGCGCGCCCGCGAGATCGCAGCGGCGGCCAAGGCGGCAGGCTGCGGCGTGATGGGTATTCGCGCTGTCCAGGCGGGCGCGCTGACCTTGGCCGTTGATCGGGAGTTGCGGCCCAACAGCCCGGACAATGTCGACTACGCCCGCGCCAAACCGTTCCGCGACCTCTGCGCCGTTTGGGGCGAGGACCCGGCCCTGGTTGCCCACCGCTATGCGGCGCACATGCCAAACATCGACACCTTAGTCCTAGGTGTGAAGAACCGGATTGAACTGGCTCAATGCGTCGCGGCAGAGGCGGCAGGCCCGTTGGACGCCGAACAGATATCGGCAATCGATGGGTTAGGTTTGGCCAGCTAGACCCTGCGTACCCGCCACGCGAACCCGACCGCAACGGCCAATAACAACGCCGCAGCCAGCTGGTGCGCGATCCCGAGCAAAACCGGTGCGTGCGCCATTAGGGTGATCACGCCCAGGACCCCCTGGGCGAAGACCGCCGCACCTAACAGCATCCCTAGACCCTTGACACCGGGTGCCAACCAACGCGAGCGGGCGGCAGCGATCGCCAAGCCGATGGCGACGCCGGTCAGCAGGTACGCCGTGATCCGGTGATGCAATTGCACTGCGCCCTGGCTGTGCGCCAAAGTTGCCCAGAGGTCGGCACCCGCATAGGCGTCCGGGAGCAGCGCGCCGTTCATCAGCGGCCAATCATTGTAGACCAGCCCGGCGTCGTTGCCCGCCACCAGCGCGCCGAGCAATATCTGCAGATAGATTAGGCCGACGAGTCCGTAAGCCCAACGCGTCCACACGCGGGGCGACGTCTGGCGTGCCGCGCCGGCCCAGGCGTCCAGCGCGGTCCATAACAGCAGGCCTAGCAAGGCGAACGCGAGCCCCAGGTGAAGCATCAATCGCTCTGGCGCGACGGAGACGCGTTCCGACAGTCCGCTGGCGACCATCCACCAACCGACCGCGCCCTGCAGGCCGCCCAGGACAAAGATGCCGCCTAGTCGCAGGAACAGCCGCGGGGGCAATCGCCTCCGGATCGCGAACACAACGAACGGCACGCCGAACACCAGTCCGACAATGCGGCCCAGGAAACGATGCGACCATTCCCACCAATAGATCGTCTGAAACTCGGCCAGGCTCATATCGGCGTTGAGCTGGCTGTACTGCGGGATCTGCTTGTAGAGCGCGAATTCAGCCTGCCAGTCGGCGGCGTTGAGCGGTGGCAGTGCGCCGGTGACAGGCTTCCATTGCGTGATCGATAGCCCCGAGTCCGTCAGCCGCGTCGCGCCGCCGACGATGATCATCGCCAGCACAAAGGCGGCCACAACGAACAACCAGATCGCGACGGGGCGGGATCGATCAGAACGCAGGAACGAGGTCATAGGGGTAAGTGACACATCAAAACGGCTGTACTTAGGCGCGCCCATTACGCCGCTTCCTTGGAAGCTTCCAGCCCGCTATGAGCCCTATATGTCCCCTCGCCTGCGGAAATTCATCGGCCTGTTCGCAATCTTGTTGTTTCTCGCCGCCTACGTCGCGGCGATATCGAC
>JAYTWT010000098.1:0-9068 GCA_043743295.1 Alphaproteobacteria bacterium
ACCGAGGCGGGCACCCGCACCGGCGACGCCGATCTTGGGCCCTATGTAGATCATCTGCTGGACAGCTTCGGGCCCGGCCGGTTGATGTGGGGCAGTGATTGGCCGGTACTGCTGTTGGCGAGCGACTATGCGGGCTGGCTCGGACAGAGTCGCCGCCTTGTGGCTGCGCTGAGCGCGGACGAACAGAGCTCGATTTTTCAGGGTGCCGCGACGGCGTTCTACGGACTGGAGACGACAGCATGAATGGCCGACTTGCCGGAAAACGCATCCTCGTCACCGCCGCCGCCGCCGGGATCGGGCGGGCCATCACTTTGGCCTTTGCGGGGCAGGGTGCCCTGGTCCTGGCCACAGACATCAGCAGTGCTGGTCTGGCCGACCTTGCCGGGGCCGCCGGTGTGACCACGGCCCAACTGGATGTCACCGACCCCGCCGCGATCACCACCCTGGTAGAGGCGCACGGGCCGTTCGACGGACTGATCAACGCCGCCGGTTTCGTCGATCACGGCACGGTGCTGGACTGTACGGACGAGGCCTGGGAGCGGTCCTTTGCCCTCAACGTGACGTCGATGCACCGGATGATCCGCGCCGTGCTGCCGGGCATGCTGGACCAGGGTGCGGGCACCATCGTCAATATCGGCTCGGTGGTCTCCAGCCTCAAGGGCGCGCCCAACCGCTACGTTTATGGCGCGTCCAAGGGTGCTGTCATCGGCCTGACCAAGGCGGTCGCCGCCGACTATGTGACGTGGGGCGTGCGCTGCAATGTGATCTGCCCGGGCACGGTGGACACCCCGTCCCTGGCCGGCCGCATCAACGCCTTCGCCGACCCGCAGGCCGCCCGCCGCGACTTCATTGCCCGCCAGCCGATGGGCCGCCTGGGCACCGCCGACGAGATCGCCAGCCTCGCCATCTACCTCGCCAGCGACGAAGCCGCGTTCACGACCGGTGCGGTGCATGTGATCGACGGCGGGTGGAGCACGTAGGGGTTCTTCAGCTTTTGCGGCTGACTTCGACATCTAGACCATACGCTATTTTGTGCGTACAATAATTCGTGGAGATCACATACGATCCTAACAAGAGTGAATTGAATTTGGCGCGACAAGGCCTGTCGTTCTCGGGCGTCGCGAACTTCGACTGGTCGACAGCCGTGGTCCTGTCGGACACGCGTCAGGCCTATTCGGAGCCCCGATTCCTGGCCCCTGGGAGGATAGAGGCGAGGCTACATGCCGTGGTGTTCACGCCGACGGCTCGCGGCGTCCGGGTCATCAGTTTTCGCAAGGCGAACAGCCGGGAAGTGAGGCGATATGACAAAGCTCGAACCTGAACTTGTTGACGACGAAAACCCGGAGTGGACGGACGAGATGTTTGCTCGGGCACGCCCTGCATCGGAAGTGCTTGGCGAGGCATTCATGGCGCGCGCACGTCAGCCCGGTCGCCCCCGGGCGGTTGTTCTGAAGGCACCGGTCACCATCCGCCTCGACGCTGACCTCGCCCGCCACCTGCGCGCCAGCGGCAAAGGCTGGCAGACGCGCGTCAACAATGCCGTAGCAGCGGCGATCAAGGCGGGTCAGTTGTAGGTGGAAATCTGATTGGGCCACCTCAAGGCCAGTGCCGCCCCCACCAGGGTGATGGCGGGATAGTGTTGTCCCGCCGGCCTTGAGGACTTCCTCGGCCACCAGAGCCCGCGACGAGCCCGCCTATTTCGCCAGACCCGTCATGAGCCTCTCAAACGAAGCCATCGAGTCAGGGATACGATCAATCGCCTTGAATGGCGTCTGCAGGAAACGCTCGACTGTGGCGTTGAACAGCTGAGGATTGTCATAGGGCACCATGTGGGTGCTGTTGGGGAAGACAGCCAACTGGGCGTTTGGCAGAGCCTCATAAATCGCGACCGTGTGATCCAGGCGCACAAGATCATGGTCGCCAGACAGGATCAGGGTCGGCGCGGTTACGCTCTTCAGCACCGCGAGGTCGACGTGAGGTTCGGTCAGCATGATAGTGCTGACCTTCGTCTCGCGTAGACCCTGCGGCGTCTTGCGCACATCTGCCGGGATTGACGCCAGCATATCCCTCACCAGCTTGTCGGTTTCTGGATAGACCGCCTCGGGGTTGAGGTTCGCGGCCATGGCGACCAGTTTCTTGACCTTGTCTGGGTGCCGCACGCCCATCAACAGCGCTTCAATTCCGCCGTCGCTCCACCCGATCATATCGACCGGTCCGGTCTTGAGGTGATCGAGCAGGGCGGCCAGATCATCGGTCATCTTCTCGTAGGTCAGCGGCCCGGCACTGTCGCTGGAACGCCCTTGGTCCCGACTGTCCATGGCAATGACCAGCCGGTGGGTTTTGAAGAACTCGATCTGGGCCGCCAGTCCCCCGATGCTGCCCCCGTTGCCATGGACCAGCAGCAAAGGCGCACCTTGTCCGTAGGTCTCATAGTAGAGTGTGACGCCGTCATGGACGAAGGTCCCGGAGGCGGCCTTGTTAGCACCGTACGGCGTCGTGGCCGCGACGGGTGGGCTCTTTGGTGCCGCCGTGGCACTCGTTGCAACGCCTGCGACCAGGACCAGCGCGAGCGCCCAACCACTCACCGAAAATCGAAGCATTCGCAAATCTCCCCACGTCGGAGAAACCCTGACCGGCGCTTCGACGGGGGTCAAGTTTCGGCCCAAATCGTATCGAGCAAAGTATCAGACCGTTTCAGAGCCTGATCCCAAACCGACAAGAAACGCGTCGAGCTGATCGAGTGTCTCCGGCATCCCGCCCGGCGCGCCGGACTCGAGCGCAAGGTCCAGCGCAGCCTTCGACGGATAGAGCTCGTGCACCACCACGCGCGTCTGGATGCCGGTTTGATCGAAGGTCACCGTTGTGATCGGCCCGCCCTCGCCGTCTTCCTCATTCGTCCATACGAGGCGCGAACTGGGCACCACGTCGCGGTAGGTGCCGAAGAACGCCATGGTCGAGGCCTCGTGGCGGAACACTAGGCGGTACGCGCCGCCAACACGCACGTCCATGTCGCAGGAGAGCAACTCCAGGCCATAGGATTTCGGCACCCACCACTGCCTGAACAGATCGGCCTTGGTCCAGGCTTCGAATACGATCCGTGCCGGCGCGTTAAAGGTTCGAGTGACCACCAATTCGCGTTCAGACGTTCGTTCGGTGGTCGTCGGATTACCCATCTGCTTTCTCCTTACGTTTCAGGTCTTCGATCACGCCGTCCAAGGCGTCGAAGCGCGCAGCCCAGAGCTGGCGGTAGCCCTCGATCCAAGCCAGTTCTTCCTCCAGCCGCCGCTGGCCGAGCGTGCAGGTCCGCACACGCCCGATCTTCTGCGTCGTAACGAACCCTGCGCGCTCCAGGACGCCGACGTGCTTCTTCATGCCCGTCAGGGTCATGTGGAACTTGTCGGCCAGCGCCGTGATCGAGGCGTCCGACCGCCCGAGCTGCTCCAGAACGCCGCGTCGCGTGGCATCCGAGAGCGCAGCGAATGATGTGTCTAAGCGCAGTGTTTCATGATGAACCATATGGTTCAGTATTAGGTCGCGATCTGCGGCTAAGCAAGAGGTTTGACAAATAGTTCTGGTTATGTTCTGCTTACCACATGTCCACCGGCACCACCGCCCCGCCTAAGGCAGCACCGCCTCCGCCTCGATTTCCACCCGCGCGTTCGGGTCCACCAAGCCCGTCACCCCCACCAGCGTCATGGCCGGATAGTGCCGTCCCAACGTCGCCGCCCAGGCCGCGCCGACCTGTGCGCCCTCAGCATTGAACTCGGCCATATCGGTCACATAAGCGCGCAGCAACACGATGTTGGGGATGTCTGCCCCTGCCGCCCGCACCACCGTGATCAGGTTGGTAAGTGCGCGGCACCACTGCTCTTCCAGCGACAGATCTGGCGGGATCGGCGCGTTGCCTTCCCGCGCCAACTGCCCGGAGACCCGGATGGTCGTGGTGCCTCGGCTGCTCACCGCATGGGCAAACCCGCGCGGCCTCTGCCAGCCTTCGGGCAAGACGGCCTGATAGTCGATGTCCGTGCCGCTCATTTTGGATCCACCAGACCCAGGGCGCGCTTCATCGCCTTGATGTTGCCCCGGCAGAATTTGGTCAGCTGTTCGGTGGTGGCCTCTAGGGTCGAGGCATCCTTGGGTTGGAACTTCACGATCATCTCGATCTTGCAGTTGCCAGCATCCCCCGGAACCACCGACACGGTCGAGAAGTAGGCGTCCATATCTGGCCGATCCAGCGTGTAGGTGTAATGGTGTGGCCCTTCCTCGGTCATCAGTTCTACCACCTGGCGACCGCCCGGCATGGTCAGGGTGCGCACCTTTCCCTTGGGCGTTACCTCCGTGCTCTCGGCCTCAACGGCACCGGCCCATTTGCGGATGCCGGAGAAGTCTCCAATCGTCGCCCAGACCACGTCCGCGCCCAGCGCCGCGTCATCGCTTGCCCTGACTTCATTCATCGTCTCGTTCTCCCAATCGTTGTTCTTCTAAGCAATCACGCTGACTGAGATCAGGGGTGGAACGCAAGCCCTTCCGATGCGGCAGACATTGACGCGCCCGTCATTCACCCGGAAAGCTGCACCCAAGAAAACAAGGAAACGCTCGTCATGAACGCCCCCGTCGCTGCGCTGGAAGGCTTGTCCTGGCACTTGCAAGGCAATTGGGCTCCTGTTCTGGATGAGATCGATGCCGGGCCGCTGACCATCCGGGGCGAAATCCCCCGCGAACTCACCGGCCACTATGTCCGCGCCGGGATGAACCCCAAGTCGGGCAAGAGCGATCACTGGTTTGCTGGCACGGGCATGCTGCACGCCGTTCATCTCGAAAACGGGCAGGCGACCTATCGCAACCGCTTTGTGCGCACGCCGTATTACGATCAGGACCTGGGCCTGATGTCCGGCATGTTCGACCCGGCAGCGTCCCCCGCCAACACCAACATCATCCAGCACGCGGGCAAATGGCTGGCGCTGGAAGAGGCGCACCTGCCCTGGGCCGTGGACGCCGATCTCAACACCGTGGGTGCCCATGACTTCGGCGGCAAGCTGAAGGGCGCAATGACCGCCCACCCGCGCACCTGCCCGGTCACCGGCGAGTTGCTGTTCTTCGGCTATCAGTTGGCTAAGGCCCCATACCTCACCTACTACCGCGCCGACGCGGCGGGCCAGCTTGTGGAGGCTGAGCCCATCGACCTGCCCAATCCGGTGATGATGCACGACTGGAACGTCACCCGAAACCACGTGGTGTTCATGGACTTGCCCGTGGTGTTCGACCTCAAGGCGGCCATGCGCGGCGAGCCGCCGATGGCGTTCCGGCCCGACAACGGCGCACGGCTAGGTGTCATGAAGCGCAATGGCGCGGGCGGCCAAGTCCGCTGGTTCGACATCAACCCCTGCTACGTCTTCCACCCGGTCAACGCCTACGAAGACGGCGAGACCATCGTCATCCATGTCTGCCGTCAGGATCAGGCCATGGTCGGCGGGTTCGAGAACCTCTACGGCGGGGAAGCCACTACTGGACGGCTCTGGCGCTGGACCATCGATCTAGCCACCGGAACCGCCCGCGAAGAGCAGATGGACGACGTCGCCTGCGACTTCCCGCGTGTAAACGACAGCCTCGTCGGCCTCAAGGCGCGCTGGGGCTATACCGGCAGCCTGGACTCCAAGGCCCCGACCCTCACCCTTGGCGGCAACCTCTACAAATACGACCTCGCCACCGGTGCCCGCCAGACCCATAGCCTCGGTCCCGCTGGCCACGTGGGTGAGCCGATCTTCATTCCCCGCGAGGGTGCCAAGGCCGAGGATGACGGCTGGGTCATTGCCCTCTGCCACGACGAGGCTGTCGATGAGTCCCGGTTGGTGATCCTGGAGGCGCAAGACTTCGAAGCCGCCCCCGTCGCCGAAGTCGTCATGCCGCGCCGCATCCCCTACGGTGCGCATGGGAACTGGATGGCTGCTAAGGCATAATCGCCGTCCCGCCTCGCCATGCTTGAGAGATTTAGCGCCCATGACCACTGCCCCGACGCTCCATTCCGCCCTTGGCCAGATTGAGGTCCTGGACAGTCAGGATGGCCGCACGCGGATCGCCTTTGAGGTCGGCCAGCACATGTGCCACTCGGGCGGTGTCGCTCAGGGCGGGTTTGTTTGTGGCTGGATCGACGCGGCGATGGCGCGGGCATCCATGACTCAGACGCCGGAGATGACGCCGATGTCGCTAGACCTGAACGTCAGCTTCTTCGCCCCGGCGCGCCCCGGGCGGGTCATCGCAGAGGGCTGGATCGAGAAGGCTGGCCGCTCCACCTGTTTCGCCGAGGGCCGCCTGCTCAATGCGGGGGGCGATGTTCTGGCAAAAGCCACGTCCACGATCCGTCTCATCCCCCGTGCCGCCGTGGAAGCCACGACGCGCAGGGCGATGGAATAGCCTCTACTTCGAGGCGACCTTCTCCGGTGTCGCGGCGGCACGGTTGCGACGACCGCCGCTCATCATTTTCATGATCGGCTCGAACTCCTTAGCGTCGATCCCGCCGTCTTTATTCTGATCGGCGAGCGCGAAACGGGGGCGGATTGCATTGCCCAAGTCGCCGCGCAGTTCATCGATCTGCAGCTTGTCATCGACATTGGCGTCCATCATCCCGATCAGCCGGGTCTTCATCATATCCTCGTCATAGGTGGTCTGCTTGGCCACAGTCTCGTCCACCCAGCGATAGCGCAGCTGGGTGAAGAACATTTCCTCGAATGACTGGTCACCCCAGACGATCTCCTTATTCGAATCCGGATTGGCCGGATTGCGCTTGGAGTTGTCATAGACATAGCTGGCGATCAGCTTTGAGCCAGCCGGCACCTTGATGGGTTCGGCGAATTCATACATCCGCTGCCAGTTAAAGTCGTAGCGCGGCACGTTCAGCAGCTGCTTCTCCGTCCCGTCCGGATAGCGGATCTTCAGGTCGGAGTAGGTGCCCCTGTAGTGTGCATGCACCACCGCCGAATACAGCAACGCCTCGTGCGGGAAGTTCAGGTAGGACACCTCGCGGTGCGCCTCATCGTTTGCCGGGATCTTGATGAACAGGTTCGCGATGGTGTTCTCGCGCATCATCAGCTTGGGCACTTCACCGTCCTTGTAGAAATAGAGGCCCATCTGCTGCTTGGCGACGACCTCTTTGCCGAAGGGGGTATAGTGCATCTGGTAGCCGATCGACCCGCCGGCCGGAATGAAGGTGCCGATGTTGGTCGGTTGGACGACGCTTTCCATGCCGACGGTATAGCCCCCGACGCTGCCACCCCAGTTGGCCATGCCGCCCAGTTCGGTTTGGCCTTCCGGAATGAAGCCCGACAGGATGTGGTGCACGGCCTGACGCTGGTCCACCTTGGCGGTCGCCGCTTTCAGCCACTTGCCTTCGGTCAGCGGGTTCTTCACCACCGGGTACTGGTAGTCGACGATGCCGGTGGCCGGGATCTTGTAGGAGGGGATTTCGACGATCAGGTCCGGTTTGCCCAGCGGCCATTCCGGGGCCACGCGCTTGACGGCGGCCAGCCGGTCCGGCCCGTCACCACGCGGTGCGCCGGCCTCAACCCAACGGACGAGGGCCTTGATCTCGGCGGGCGACAGGCTCTTGTCGTCCTTGAAGTGGCCAACCTTGGGGTCAACGTCCCAGGGCGGCATGCGGTCGGTACGCACTGCCTCGCGGATCATCGGGGCAAAGCCTTTGACCTTGGCATAGCTGTCCATAGCGAACGGCGCGATGCCGCCTTCTTGGTGACAGGCGGTGCACTTGGCCTCCAGCATCGGGGCAATGGTATTGGCGTAGGAAATCTTGGCGAACCCGGCCTTCGCCGCCACCGAACGGTCGGGGAAGTTGATCATCGCACCGCTTGCCGGTGTCGCGACTACGTTCACCGGCTTGCCGGCTACCAGGGCGTCCACCGCCGCCTTGGCACCGCTCATCGCGCCTCGATAGGCTACGCCCCAGGTCTTGGGATTGATCACCAGCACTTCGGACACCCGCGTGGCACCCATCTGGTCGCCGGCCAACTGGTTGTCGTCCATCAGGATCGGCAGGCTCAGGCCCAGCACCTTCGCCTCGGCCAGCACGGCGGCCCGGCTGTCCTTGGCCGTCGAGTTCAGCATCATCACCTGTACGCCCTTGGGGCCGTAGGTGTTGCGCAGCGCCGTGATCGCCGGGGCCATCGCCTTGATCTGCGGACTGCCCACTGCATGCATCACCAGCACCACCGCCGGCGCGTCCTGATAGCGATAGAGATCCTGCGAATGCCCGCTCGCGGTCACCAGCCGGAAGTTGTCCACCTGGGAAGGCAGCGCCACCGCCGCGGTGACCGGCGACTTCGCGCCAACCGCGCTCTGCGCGACCCCTAAGGAGAGGGCCAGGGCTACGCCGAGGGCGGAGAGTTTGAAGACGCGACGCATCGGAGCGTATCCTTGGGAAATCCAGCCGCCGAAAAGGCGGTATGTTTGGGCGTGGATATCCTTGTGCGGCAAAGGATTGTCAATTCCGTGAAGATCGCGCGCGCATTACAAATCGGCCATCCAGCCTGAAGAAATGCGGGGCGCCACCGCGCCCCGCACCAACTTCGCGCTTACTTAGGCAGCAGGACGCTGTCGATCACGTGGATCACGCCGTTGGTCGCCTGGACGTCAGCGGCGGCCACCATGGCACCGTTGACCATAACATGGCCCATCGTCGCGTCGATCTTCACGGTCTGGCCCTGCACGGTCTTGGCTTCGGTGACCTTGCCGGCCAGAGCCGAGCTCATCACCTTGCCCGGGACGACGTGATAGGTCAGCACGGCGATCAACTTGGCCTTGTTTTCCGGCTTCAGTAGGGTTTCCACCGTGCCTGCGGGCAGCTTGGCGAACGCGGCGTCGGTCGGGGCGAACACAGTGAACGGGCCGGGACCCTTGAGGGTCTGGACTAAGCCTGCGGCGCCAAGCGCGGCGGCCAGGGTCTTGAAGCTGCCCGCCGCAACGGCGGTGTCGACGATATCAGCCGTTGCTGCAGAGGCGGTCGAGGCGAAAGCCATTGCGGACACGCTGGCCAGCGCAATCAGGGTCGAACGGAACAT
>JAYTWT010000099.1:0-1968 GCA_043743295.1 Alphaproteobacteria bacterium
GACGGCCTCTTAAAGAGCTTCATCGCCGACGGGGTGATCGCTGGCGTCGGCTCGGTGCTGGTGTTTCTACCGCAGATCCTGGTGCTGTTCTTCTTCATCATCCTATTGGAAGATTTCGGTTATATGGCACGGGCTGCGTTCCTGATGGACCGGATCATGGGCGGCGCGGGCCTGCACGGGCGGGCCTTCATCCCGCTACTGTCAAGCTTCGCCTGCGCCATCCCCGGCATCATGTCGGCCCGCGTCATCGACCAGAAGCGCGACCGCATCACCACCATCTTGGTGGCCCCACTGATGACCTGCTCGGCCCGCATCCCGGTCTATACCTTGATCATCGGCGCGTTCATTCCCAACACCTTTATCTATGGATTCAGTGTGCAAGGGCTGGTGATGTTCGGCCTCTATGCGTCGGGGATCGTCTCGGCCCTGGCGGTGTCGTTCGTGACCCGGCGGTTGTTCTGGCGCGGCGCCGTTGAGCCGTTCCTGATGGAACTACCGACCTATAAGCTGCCGTCCTGGCAGAACGTGGCGCGCAGCCTGTTGTTGCGGGCGCAGATTTTCCTCAATCGTGCGGGCCGGATCATCTTCCCGCTGATGATCATCGTCTGGTTCGTCTCGACCTTTCCCGGGGGCCCGGTCGGCGCGACCGGTCCGGCCATCGACTACAGTTTCGCGGGCCAGATCGGCCATTTCCTGGCGCCCCTGCTGGCCCCCATCGGCTTCAACTGGCAGATGACGGTGGCCCTGATCCCCGGCTTTGCGGCGCGCGAGGTGGCGGTGGCGGCCCTGGGCACCGTCTATGCGGTGGGCGACGCCGGGGCAGGGGTCGGCGCGCTCTCGGCCCAGTTGGTCCAGCACTGGAGCCTGGCCACCGGCCTGTCGTTCCTGGCCTGGTACGTCTTTGCGCCCCAGTGCGCCTCGACCCTGGCGGTGGTGAAGCGCGAGACCAACTCGTGGCTCTGGCCGACGGTGATGTTCACCTACATGGTCGCCTTGGCCTACGTCGCGGCCTTCATCGTCTACCACACGGCGGTGGCCATGGGCGGCGGCTAACCCCGGCCCTACGTTAACCTCTTCTTTTCCGTGCAATTTAACCGGGTGATAAATGAGGCAGGCGCACGGTTATTCTTGTCATGCAGAACGCACCCGAAATCACCTCCGACGCACCGGCCTTCAAAAAGCCCTTCCGGGTCAAGCAGACCCTCTGTCGCCGCGTCCGCGAGGCCCTCCTGTTGCTCGGCGGCGAAGCGCACCGATCGATGGTGATCGAGCAAGTGGCCCGCAACCTAGGCCACGACGTCCGGCAGATCCCGGAGGACCTGCAGCAGGAGGTGATCGTCTCGTTCGAGACCACCTGGCGCAACGAGCGTCAGCGCGCCGCCTTCGGCTTCCACCTGCCGTTCGGCGAAGGTTCGCACCGCTGGGGCATCGTCCGCGATGAGGCGCTAGCCGCTTAAGGCCTCGGCGCCCCGTCACCGGATAGCTGACCGGCGGCCAACTGCAGGCGGCCCAATAGCCGTTTGAGCAGGCGCACATCTTCTGGCGACAGTCCGGCGATCAAGGCCGCCTCATAGGCCAGCGCCAGCGGCGCGATCTCGGCATAGAGCGCCCGGCCCTCTGCCGTCAGGGCCAGCACATGACTGCGCCCGTCGTCTGCATTGTCGGCCCGCGTGACCAGCCGGCGCTTGACCAGCCCGCCCGTGGCGCGGCTAACGGTGACCTTGTCCATGACCGTTCGCCCGACGATCTGGCCCTGGGTCAGCTTACCGTCCTCGGCCAACACGCAGATCAGCCGCCACTGCGGGATCGAAAGTCCGAACCGATCCTCATAAGCCCGCGCGATAAGCCCTGAGACCGCGTTGGACGCCACCGACAACCGATAGGGCAGATAGATATCTAGCTTCAGCCCCGGATCGCCGGCCGCCTGGCTCATGTTGGGGCGACGACCTGTTCGATGGCGCCGAAGAT
>JAYTWT010000100.1:0-6228 GCA_043743295.1 Alphaproteobacteria bacterium
GGGGCCTTCAGCGAGAACAGGCTGGGACTCGGATGATCGTCGTGCACCTCGCGGGTGACCGTCACGCTCGCCCCGTCATCAGGGGCGGCTCCGAAGGTCAGGTGATATTCGCCAAACACCGCGACCGCGCCGCTGGCCACGGCGAACTCCACGCTCTGAGTGGAGCGGCCGTTGAGCGTGAAGGATAGGCCACTGACGCTTTCCAGCGTGACACGACCGGAGCCGGAGAACCGCAGCTTGGCGTGCTGGGGGTCGATCGAGAGATCGGCCAGCACGATATCGTTGTCGCTCGCCCGCCCGATGGAGAGCGCCGGACCGAGAAGCGTGCGTTCACGAACGATGGGATCGCCGCCGGCGGCCCGTTCCGTGATCAGCTTAAGATGAAATTCCTGAGCCATGTCACCAGTAGATGAAAACGCTGACGATGTGCGCCGTCAGGGCCGCCAGCAGGGCGAAGGTGGCGGGAATATGCACGAAGAGCCAGGCTTCGAGCATTGCGGTGATCCGTATCTGGCGGCGGGCCAGGGCGAGGGCCTCGGCCTTCTGCTCCATAAGACCTGCGATCTTGGTCAGGGCCTCCGCCTGGGCAGGCGTTGACGTCGAAGGAAGGGCGCGCAATTGCCTAAGGGCACCAGCGTTGGCACAATTGCCATAGCTGCCGATCAGTCTTTGCCAGAAACCACCGCCAATCTGGGTATCCTCCACCGAGTGGCGCGCGATGGTCGCCCCGGCGCGATCCAACGGTTGGGCCGCCTCCTGAATTTGTGCGTCGAGGCTGGCGAGGTTTTCCAGCATTTGCCTGCGCGTGACCTCGCCGCGATTTGTGCTGAGCCGGTGGGGTAGGGTGGCGTAGGCCCAGATGCCCAATCCACCCGACGCGATCACCAGCATCATCAGCCCGTAGGCCAGGGTGTGTACGTTCCAACCAAACTGGAACCCAGTATGCAATGTTGCCAGAATGATCAGGGACAGGCCCAGATAGACGTGCGCGGACACCCAGGCTTTTAGCGAGTAGTGCCCGTCGCTGACGGCCCGCTTGCGGATGCCCAGACACGCCAGCCAGATGATCAACCCGGCGCTGGCGGTTCCCAGAATATAGCCCAGCCAGCTTCCGCCACTGGGCGGCTCATCCAGGCGCACCGCTGAATAGGCATAGACGCCGACCGCGACCACGCAGAGGGCGGTGGCGATCTGCGCCCAGCGGAATCCCTTGTGCCGCAGGAACCCGTCGTGGGTTCTCTGTCGAACGCGTTCTGATTGAGCCCCCGCCTGCGCCACGATCTAATTCGCGCCCTTTGCAATCCGCGCCACCGAAAGGAAGGCGTCGGGAGACACGCGGATCGCCGCGCCCGTCGGGCACGCTCGAACGCAGGCCGGCCCCCCCGCCTTACCCGAGCACATATCGCATTTGATGGCGAGCTTCGGCGATTCGTTGGTCTGTTTCGCGGCGGCCTTCTTCCGCCATGCATAGTCGGGCTGGCCGGGACCAGGACCCATACCGAACAGCATCCACTGGATCAGGCTGGGTTTGGGCGGTGGCGGCTTGTCCATCTGGATCACGCCATAGGGGCAGGCGCGCTGGCAGTTTCCACAGCCGATACAGGCGTCTGAGATGAACACCTCACCGTCGGGCCCTCGACGGATTGCGTTCGGCGGGCAGTCGCTCATGCAGTGCGGATGCTCGCAGTGGCGGCAGGAGGTCGGCACGTGGATGTCGGCAAATGTGGTGCCGGCCTCGCGGTTGAGGCGCGATAGCCCATCGTGGCTGTCGGCGCAGGCCTTCTCGCAGTTATCGCAGCCGACGCAGAGGCTCTCGTCGATCAACAGCACGTCGGTCGCCTCGCCGATCCCCTGTTTGATCAGGAAGTTGGCGACGGAGGAATACATGTCGACGGCACCGCCGAACTTGTCCTGCTGACTCTCAATGAAGGCGTTGATCTCGCGGCGGGTCTGCATTTCGCCGCGCATGCGCTTGTCGAGTTCGGGCTTGCGCTTGAGGAGTTCGCGGAACGGCTCGGCGGGGAGTTTGACCACTGTGGAGCGGATCGCCGCTTTGACGGTCGCGACCCGTGGCGCCTTCTCGAGCATCGCCATCTCGCCGGAATAGGATCCGGCGGGCACGTAGGACATGAAGACGGGCTTTCCGCCCAGGGTCTTCTCTACGATCATCGAGCCGGAGCGGATGATGAAGAGATCGTCCGAGAGGTCGCCCTCATTGATGATCGCCTCGCCGGGTTTGATGTCCATGACGCTGGCCCCGGCCAGAACGTCTTGGATATCGGCAGGGGTCAGGCCGGACTTGAAGATTTGCAACACCTGACGCTCTGTGGTGATCCGGTTCACCGTTTCGCGCGCGTCAGGCACCTGTGACATCAGTTTAAGCGCAGCCATGCGGGGGATTTCGACGCAGATGCAGGGTTCGGCCGCGCGGATTGTCGCCCCGCGGCGACGTCCGGAAATTAGGCCGACTTCACCAAAGATCGAACTGGCACCGATGGGGACGGTGATATTGGCGTTTGAAGGATCGACCTCCACGACGACGGACCCGGAAGCTATCCCGAATAGTGAAGACCCCTGTTCGTTGCGCGTGAAGACCGCATCGCCCGGCTTGTAGGCGCGGACCTCGGAGTCCAGCAGGAACTCGCGCATCTGCAGCGGTGACAGACCTTTCAGGATTTCCACGTGGCTGCGAAGGAATTCCAGCCACTCGGCGACCGCCTTGCCGCCGGGCAGGGCCTTCAGTTTGTCTTTCAGGAGAGGCTCGTCAGCGGCTTCCAGGCCGGTGTTGCCACTGATGTATTCGACGACGTCGTAGCCCTGGTTCATGCAGTGCTTGATCAGGGGATACCCGGCCAAGGCACCGATCACATAGATGCCCGGCTTGGTCGTGCTCTCACAGGTCGGTGACAGGGTAGGGAAGGCGGTGCGGTCTGGACTGGCGAAGGCGACGCCCGCCGCCTCCACAAAGGCGCGGGGCGGTGCCGCACCCATCCGCGCAATGATCCGGTCGCAGGGATAGCGCGTGGAGCCCTGAGGCGTTTCGACGGTGATGAAACCGGGCTCGACCAGCGCGGTATTGGATTCGGTCAGCACCTTGATGCGGCCGGCATCACGGGCCGCCATCAGCCCATCGACGTTCGGCTTCTTCGCGGTCGGGAAGTCCGCGCCGCGATTGAGCAGGGTAACCGTATTGTTCTGACCGGCATCAAGGATCAGACCCATGGCATTCTCGATGCCTGCGTCACCGCCACCGATCACGAAAATATGCTCGTCCGTGTATGCGCCTGGATCATCCAATTGGTATTGGACATGCGGCAGGTTGCCGCCGTCGCAGCGCATCAGGTTCGGATTGCCCTGGGTGCCGACGGCCAGGATGATATTCTCCGCCTGGATCGGATCCCCCTTCTTCAGTTGGATCGTAAAGGCACCCTTGTCACCGGTGATCGCGGTGACGTCGGAATTGTATTGCACGTTCACGCCGGCTTCGGCGGCGTCCTTGTTCCATTGCTCGAGGATTTTCTCGCGCTTGCCCGCGTCGAACTCGCAGTCGGATCGCAGGACCAGCACAGACGGCGTTGCCATCACATGCTTGCCCTTTTGGTAGCGGAAGATCGTATCGGAGAGGTGGTCTGTCTTCTCCAGCAGGATATGCGACAGCCCCTTGCGCGCCGCGTGCGCGGAAGCGCTAAGCCCTGCGGGGCCCGATCCGATGATCGCGACCTTGAAGAGTTCCGTCATACCCCACGCCCCCGGCACAACGGCCTGATACCGCAATGCCACTTAACTCACGCTTCCGGCCCGCATTGGCACTTGCGCCATTCCCGATCTCAGGCGATCCGGCTACCACGCAACGCAGTCGCCAAGGGAGCACAAAGTCTATGTCGGCGGAAGTCGGTCAGTTCGCGTTAATTCTCGCCCTGCTTCTGGCGCTCGTCCAGTCCGTTGCGCCGCTTTGGGGGGCACATAGGGGCGATGGGGTGCTGATGGCGGTAGGACGGCAGGCGGCTATCCTGTTGACCGGCTTCGTCGTGCTGGCATTTGGGTGCCTAGCCTATGCGTTTGTGACCTGCGATTTCTCGGTGCTTCTCGTTTCGCAGCATAGCAATACCGCCCAGCCGACACCCTATCGCTTCGCCGCTACCTGGGGCAGCCACGAAGGCTCGATGCTGCTTTGGGTGCTGATTCTGGCGCTCTGCGGCGGCGGTGTCGCCGCGTTCGGTGTAAGTCTGCGGGAGAGCTTCCAGGCGCGCGTGATCGGGATTCAAGGCCTGATCGCCGCCAGCTTTCTCGGGTTCTTGATCTTCACCTCGAACCCGTTCGTGCGTCTTGAACCTGCAGCTTTGGAGGGCACTGAGCTCAATCCGCTGCTGCAGGACCCTGGCCTCGTCTTCCATCCGCCGCTTCTCTACATGGGCTATGTCGGGTTCTCGGTAGCATTCTGTTTCGCCGTTGCGGCTCTGATCGAGGGTCGGGTCGATGCGGCCTGGGCACGTTGGGTGCGTCCTTGGGTGCTGGCCGCCTGGGTTCCGCTGACCTGCGGCATCACCTTGGGCAGCGCCTGGGCTTACTATGAGCTGGGCTGGGGCGGCTGGTGGTTCTGGGATCCGGTGGAGAACGCCTCCCTCATGCCCTGGCTACTGGGCACAGCGCTGTTGCATTCTGCCCAGGTGCTAGAACGACGCGGCGCTCTGGTCAGTTGGACGATCCTGCTTGCGATCTTGACCTTCTCGTTGAGTCTGGTTGGCACTTTCCTGGTCCGGTCCGGCATTCTGACCAGCGTCCACGCCTTTGCGGTAGATCCGACGCGGGGCGTTTATGTCTTGGGCATCATCGCGCTGACCACGGGGCTGGCCCTGGGGCTGTACGCTTGGCGCGCGCCCGCGATTCGGTCCGGCGCGGTCTTCCAACCGGTGTCGCGCGAAGGCGGCGTAACCCTGAACAACCTCTTCCTGACGGCGCTATGCGCTACAGTGTTCCTGGGCACCTTCAGCCCAGTGTTCATCGAGATGATCAACGGCGACAAGATATCCGTGGGGCCGCCCTACTACGCGCGCACGTTCGCTCCACTGGCCGTGCCATTGCTGGTGGTGATGGTGTTCGGCCCCATGCTGAACTGGAAACGCGACGACTGGCGCGCGACGGCACAGCGCGTGCGGGTCCCGGCGGGGATTGCTGCGCTGGCCTTGATTGCAGGATTGATTTTCGGCGGACTGAAAGGCGTCGCGACCGCCGGCGGGCTGGGTCTGGCCGCCTGGCTGTTGACCGGATCTGCGGCGATCCTGGGACGCCGCTGGTGGTCTGGACGTGCGCACCTTGGTCGATCAATTCGCACGACGCCGCGGTCCCTCGTCGGGTTGGCAACGGCGCACGCGGGTATCGGCTTGCTGGCCCTTGGCGTGACCGGGGTAAGTTCCTGGCAGACAGACAAGGTTCTGACGATGCGGCCGGGCGATACCGTCGCGTTCTCGGGGCAGACCTTGACCCTGAGCAGCCTCGATACGGTCAAAGGCCCCAACTATGACGCGCGGCAGGTGAAGTTCGCGGTGACCGGTCCCGGACCGGACTTTATCCTGACCAGTGAACGCCGCTTTTTTCCCTCAGCGCAGTCCCAAACCACCGAGGCCGGGATTCGCGTCGGCCTGCTCAGCAACCTCTATGTTTCCGTGGGCGAAGAGTCGGCACAGGGCGTGATCGTCCGCCTTTGGCGCCATCCACTGATCATCTGGATCTGGATCGGCGGCCTGACCATGGCCTCGGGCGGAGCCGTCTCCCTGAGTGATCGCCGCCTTCGTATCGGCGCATCGGTGAGAGTCCCGGCAGCAGCACAGGTTGTGGCTGCAGAATGAAGCGCCTGATTTTCATCGCGCCAGTCGTGGTGTTCGTGCTGGTGCTGATCGGCTTCTTCGTGGGGCTAGGCCGTGATCCGACACGACTGCCCTCGATGATGATCGGCAAGCCGGTTCCCGCTTTTAGTCTGGCGTCCGTGCGTCCTAATGACCGGGGGTTCGTAACCGGCGATCTCGGCGGCGAGCCGATGTTGATCAATTTCTACGCCTCATGGTGCGTAGCCTGTCGCATTGAGCATCCGATCTTGATGCGGCTGCGTGCTCAAGGAGTCTCGCTGCACGGCGTCGACTGGAAGGATCGGCCGGACGCCGGTTTCAAGTGGTTGGTGGATCGCGGCGATCCATACGTGCGGGTCGGCTCGGACGAGAGCGGGCGCACTGG
>JAYTWT010000101.1:0-3743 GCA_043743295.1 Alphaproteobacteria bacterium
CAGGGTGGAGAACGCACCCTGCTGCGGCTATCGGATCGGCGTCTGCACGAGGCCGAGGTTATGGCCGCGCTAGGAAAGGATGCCCCCCGCGCCGGCCGCGTCGCCATCCTCTGGAACGAGCGCGAGAGCCAGATCATCCGGGTACTGGAGGCGGCTTAGAGGCTGCCTTCCGCCTTGTAGCTCGGCTGATCAATGGCGATCTGGTCGCGGGCCATCGTGGTTAGAGCGGCCAGTAGGCCCGGCGTCTCGACGTTCAGTTCGCCGGATCGAATGCGCGCGCAGAGTTCCGTGTTCAGGTCTGCGAACGCACCAGTCCGGCCCAGCACCTCTATCATCAACCGCACGGCCTCCGTTTCGGCGGCGGGGCCCTGCCCCAGTTCGCGCCCGACGGTCGCCAGTGCATTGGCAGCCACCCGGGCCAGGAAGGCGTTCCGAGGGTCCAGCGTCGGCCGGATCTGGTCGATCCAGAGCGCGACCGATTTGACCAACTCCTCCGTGGTCGGATGGGTGATCACAGGCCTTCCTCCAGCAATACGACCAGATCGGCCTCGGTCTCGGAGACGCGGCGCCCGATCATCGGTCGCTCCACCGACTTCTCCGCGCCGTCACGCCAGGACAGGTACATCGTCAGGCACATGATGCCCCAGCGCAGGGAGCCCAGCATCTGCCAGAAGCGCACCCGCGACAATTCGATCGGTTGCCCCCCCGCCTCGGCATAGCCAGCCAGCAGGTCAGTATAGTTGCCGAACCCGCCCACCGGTCGATCCGGGCGGCCAAATCGCCAGGAGTTGGTGCAGATCCAACCCATATCTTCCGCCGGATCGCCGATGTGGGCCAGTTCCCAGTCGAGCACGGCGGCGACCCCACGTTCCGGGTCGAACATGATGTTCCCATTGCGGAAATCGCCGTGCAGCAGGGTCGGCGGAACCGGGTCCGGCACATGACCGCGCAGGTACTGAAAGGCCAGCTCCAGGATCGGACGCTCAGCGCCGGTCGCGCGGTAGACCTCTTCGTAGCGGTCCAATTCAACGACGCCATCGACGATCTTCAGGTTCAACTCGAGCGGCGGCGTGGTCGCGTGGATGGGTACGAGCGCCGCGCCGCACTGGCGCGCCAGGTTCGGCCGGACCGCATCGAACCGGGGATCGCCGACGATTTTCTTGCCCAGGGTCTCGCCCTCGATACGGACCATCACATACGCCTCGCCCAGGCCATCCTGTGGTTCGCACACATGCCGCACGCCGGGAACCTTCGCCCCATTGGCACCGGTCGCCTGGATCAGCGCCGCCTCGGTCGCCAGGCTGATCGCACGGGAGGTTTCCGGGTCGAAAGGCACGCTGCGGCGACGAAGAATCAGTGACTCCAGGCCGCTCAAACCCTCGAATGCAAAGCCCCAGGTTTCCATGCTGGCACCGCCCGAAAGCCGCTGCGCCGCCGTCATTCGCGCCTCAGGGCCGCCCAAGCGCAAGGCTAGCCGTTCCAGCCCTTGTCGGACATCTACTTCCATGACCTCAGGGAACCTCTGGATTGATAGCCAGCAATGATCTGGCGGGCGAACGGGGGGCTTGTAAACCGCTCCCCCACGTCAAGCGCCGACGGCATCTGAGAGGAAACGCTCATGGACTTCGATCTGCCTCAAGACCTCGTCGACTATCTGGCCGTGCTGGACCAGTTCATCGAGGACAAGATCAAGCCGCTGCAGGCCCAGGATGACAACGAGCGGTTCTTCGACCATCGCCGCGAGAACGCGCGCACCGACTGGGATAACCAGGGCCTACCACGTAAAGATTGGGAAGAGCTGCTGGCCAAGGCCCGAAAGCTTGCCGACGAGGCTGGACACCTGCGCTACGCTTGGCCCCCCGAGATGGGCGGCAAGGGGGGAACCCAGCTGGCTATGGCGGTGATCCGCGAACATCTGGCCGCCAAGGGGCTGGGCCTGTTCAATGATCTGCAGACCGAGCACTCGATCGTCGGCAACAACCCCTTCATCTTGATGTTCAAGGAGTTCGCCACCAACGCCCAGTACGAACGCGACGCCGACAAGCTGCTGGGCGGCAAGATGCGCACCGGCTTTGGCCTGACCGAGCCCAACCACGGCTCCGACGCCACCTTCATGGAGACCGTCGGCGTTCCCCACGAAAAGGACGGCAAGCCCGGCTGGCTGATCAATGGCGAAAAAATGTGGACCACCGGCATGCACGTGGCCACCCACGTGATGGTGTTCGCCAGAACCTCCGGGAAAGATGGCGACGCAACGGGCATCACCTGCTTCATCGTGCCGGCCGACACACCCGGGGTGAAAATCGAAGAATATATGTGGACGTTCAATATGCCCACGGACCACCCGCGGGTCAGCTTCACCAATGTTTGGATTCCAGAAGACAGCTATTGGGGCCAGATCGACCGGGGCTTGGGTCTGGGCCAGAGCTTCGTCCACCAGAACAGGATTCGTCAGGCGGCCTCGTCTCTGGGCGCGGCTCAGTTCTGTATCGATGAGAGCGTCAAGTATGCCCGCAAGCGCAAGCCGTTCGGCAAGCCGCTGTCCGACAACCAGGCCATCCAGTGGCCGCTGGTCGAACTACAGACCCAGTGCGAGATGCTGCGCCTCTTGATCCGCAAGACCGCCTGGCAGATGGACAAGATGGACCACAAGGAGATCGAGCGCACGATCTCGGACAAGGTTTCGATGTGTAACTACTGGGGCAACCGGCTGGTCTGCGAGGCCTCAGACCGTGCCATGCAGGTGCACGGCGGCATGGGCTATTCCCGCCACACCCCCTTCGAGCACATCTATCGGCACCACCGCCGATATCGCATCACCGAAGGCTCCGAAGAAATTCAGATCCGCAAGGTCGCCGCCTACCTGTTCGGCTACCTCGGCCCCAAGCGCGAGCAGTTCAAGGAGCTGAATGCGGCGGAGAAAGCGGCAAAGGCTGGCTACGTCCAACCGGTTCCGGCGCGGCCGTAGGGTTAGACGCTAAGCGGCTCAATCGCGTCGAGGTTGGCCATCGGTGCCGCCTTGGCGGTCTCCAGGTCGTAACGGGTCTGGAGATTGAGCCAGAACTGGGCCGATGGGCCGAATAGGCGCTCGAGACGCAAGGCCGTATCGACGCTAACCGGCGCGCGGCCGCGAACCAGCTTCTCGATGCGCGGCCGCGCGATCTTCAGGCGCGCGGCCACACGGCCAGCAGTCAGACCATGCGGCCGGATGAATTCTTCCAGAAGAATTTCGCCGGGATGTACCGGGGCTAAAGGGTCTTGCGACATTACGCTCTCCATCCTGGTCAATGATAATCCACGAACGCGACGTCCGCCGGACCGGCGGCCGTCCAGATGAAGACCAGCCGGAACTGGTCATTCACGCGAATCGAGTGTTGCCCCCGCCGATCTCCGACCAGCGGCTCAAGCCGATTGCCGGGCGGATAACGCAGATCGCCAAGCTCTACTGCCGCATTGAGCATTTCGAGCTTTCGCTTCGCCGACCGGAGCAAATCGGTCGGAAAACCCTTGCCGGGCGAACGCCCATCGAAGACCGCGCGCGCGCGCTCATCCTGGAAACTCTGAATCGCCACGGTCAACCATTGAAACCAGAAGTAAGTCGTATCTTATTGCGACACGCATGACAATGTATCGAGTCGCACCGCGACACCTCTTCCGTGCCACTTTTGATCGAATTCAGCCGTACAGCCGCTCAAAAATCGGAGGCAAACTGTCCGGCAGGCCCAGCAAGGGCCCGGACGACA
>JAYTWT010000102.1:0-1548 GCA_043743295.1 Alphaproteobacteria bacterium
GGCGGCGAAGAACACCTGACCGCCCCCGAACGAGTGACCGATATAGATCGGCTTGCGACCCCCGTCATAGAGCCCGGTGGTCCGGGCGCAGGCCTCGGCATCATCGGCAAAGTCGGTGAACTTGTAAGTATCGCGCCAATCGGACGCGCCCATGCCAGCCAGCGACATAGACGTCACCCGATAGTCCTTGGCCAGAGCCGGGGCGATGAAGCTCCACCAGTCCGCGTGAGCGCTGTTGCCGTGAATCAAGAGCAGGCCAGGCTTGCCCAATTCGCCCCAGGTCAGCACTTCCAGCTTGGCGCCCAGCGAGTCCACAAAGCCACGCTCCGGCTCATCCGCAATCGCGTCCTTGAACCATTGAGGCGACGGCGGCTCGTCGCCGGCGAACGGCGCCAATGGCGCGCGCATTTCGGGCGGCAGGTTATCCGAATGGAAGGGGCGGTCGTCGTAAGTTTCCTTCGACGCGGCGGGCTTTTCGGTCAGATCATTGGCCATCGCAGTGCGGTCTAACAACCGTTTGAAAAATGGCAAGCACAGACCCGGCTTCGCAGGGCGACCGGCGCACCCTATCGTGGGATTCTATAGGGAGCCTCTGATGATCCTTGGACTGATCGCCGCCGCCGTGCTGGCCACGTCGCCGCAAATTTTGGCGCCGCCCGCCGAGCCGCAGGCCGCCGTCCAGCCGTTCGTGAAGGTCAAGGCCCCGCGCATCTTCCTGATGGGCGTGCGGGTCATCGACGGCACCGGCGCGCCGCCGCTGGAGAACCGCATCGTCATTCTCGCGGGCGGCAAGATTGAAGGCGTTCTGGACGGGATGACGTCGCGCATCGGGCCGGGTCCAGAAGATCAGGTGATCGATCTGGCGGGGCACACCGTGCTGCCCGGCCTCGTCGGCCTCCATGACCACATGTACTACATCGCCCGGCCCAATCTGGACGCCGCTGGCCACAGCGATGCGCCGTTGGTGGTGCCGCAGATGACCTTTTCGGCACCGCGTCTCTATCTCGCCGCCGGGGTCACCACCCTGCGCACCACCGGCAGTGTGGAACCCTACGCGGACCTCAACCTCAAGACCCTGATCGACAAGGGTGCCCTGCCCGGCCCGCACATGGATGTGACCGCCCCCTATCTGGAAGGCGCGGGCTCGCCCTTCATCCAGATGCACCCCCTCAAGGACGCCGACGATGCCCGCCGCATGGTCGCGTTCTGGGCCGACCAGGGCGCGACGTCGTTCAAGGCCTATATGAACATCACGCGCGCCGAACTGGGCGCCGCCATCGAGGAAGCCCACAAGCGCGGCCTCAAGGTGACCGGCCACCTCTGCTCGGTGACCTATCCAGAGGCGGCGGCTCTAGGCATCGATGATCTGGAGCACGGCTTCTTCGTCAACACCCAACTGGACCCCGGCAAGACGCCCGATGTCTGTCCGCCCACCAGCGGCCTACCCACCACCTTGGCCATGACGCCGGACAGCCCCCGCGCGGCGGCGCTGATCAAGCTGTTGGTGGATCGCAAGGTGGCCGTCACCTCGACCCTACCGGTGTTCGA
>JAYTWT010000103.1:0-4634 GCA_043743295.1 Alphaproteobacteria bacterium
CCATCAGACCCAGCACGGGCCCGCCCTGCGCGCAATCCCCAGCGGCGCGTTCCAGCAACGCGGCGTTCAGCGGCGATCCCCCGGCGCGGCAATACCCCGCCTGGGCGTTCAGGGCTTCTATAGCGGCAGAGGGCTCGGTCATGCTGGCAGCAGGCGACACGCGCTGCCGGGCGTCAATCTTGATTCAACCGATCAATCGCCCAACGGCGGTAGCCCAGCCAGCACCCGCTGGATCGGCCGCCAGCTGCGGCGATGTATCGGGCTCGGTCCCAGCTGGACCAGCGCCTCGACGTGGCTTGCCGCATGGTAGCCCTTGTGGCCCGCAAAGCCGTACCCAGGATAACGCGCGTCCATCTCAACCATCAGCCGGTCGCGGGCGACCTTGGCCAGGATCGAGGCGGCGGCGATGGAGAGGGATCTGCCGTCGCCGCCGACGACAGTCTGCACCGCGCAGGGCAGGTCAAACCGATAGTTGCCGTCCACCAGCGCCAGGGCGGGCGCGACCTTCAGCGCCTCGACTGCCCGACGCATCGCCAATCCGGTGGCCTTCAGAATGTTGAGCGCGTCGATCTCCTCGACGCTCGCGAACCCGACGGCCCATGCTAGGGCAGACGCCATGATCTTGCCCTCCAGCCGTTCGCGGGCCTTGTGGGTCAGTTTTTTCGAGTCATCCAGACCGACCGGGACTCGTGTCGGATCGAGGATCACCGCCCCGGCGCTGACCGGCCCCGCCCATGGCCCACGACCTGCCTCGTCCAAGCCGCAGACCAGGCCGCCCGGAAATGCAGCTTCCAGTGCGAAATCCGGCTTCAGCGGACGAGCGCCCCCACGGGTCCGTGCCGATGACATTCGACCGTATGGTCGTTGATCATCCCCACCGCCTGCATCCACGCATAGACGATCACCGGGCCGACGAACTTGAACCCCAGCGCCTTCAAGGCTTTGGAGACCTCAACCGATAACGCTGTCTGGGCGGGAACGTCCTTGATCGTCGGCCAAGTGTTCTGGATCGGCTTGCCGCCGGTGAACGCCCAGCAGAAATCGGCAAAGCCCTCGCCCTGTTCACGCATCGCCAGATAAATCCGTGCGCCCGAAATCGCCGCGTCGATTTTGGAATTCGAGCGCACGATACCGGCATCGGCCATGAGCCGAGCGCGATCCGCTTCACCGTAGAGCGCGACCTTCTCCGGATCGAAGCCATCGAAAGCCGCCCGGAACGCCTCGCGCTTTTTGAGGATGGTGATCCAGGCCAAGCCCGCCTGAAACCCGTCTAGGACCAACTTCTCCCAGAGCGCACGGCTATCGTACTCCGGCACGCCCCACTCGGTGTCGTGATAGTCGATGTAGATCGGGTCGGGCGTCGGCCCAAGCCAGCCGCAGCGGGTGAGATGATCGGTCATGGGGTCAGTCCTGCGGCTTTTCAGCATCTTCACCGAGCCCGGCGACGAGCCAACTTGGACGATCCACGGCCACCTGGCGATCCTCCGCAGTCAGACTACCGCCAAGGCGATCTAGCCGCAGCGACGCCATGGCACGCCCCTCGCCGCCTGACAGCACGGTCCCCGCGCGGAGGTCACCGTTCAGCACCTCGGAACCCGATGCCAGCGTGGGACCCTCAAAGGTGATCGGCAACATCCGGGTCTTGATCTGACCGCGCCGCTTCATGCGCGAGGTGGTTTCCTGCCCGACAAAACAACCCTTCTTGAAGTCGATGCCATTCAACAGGTCGAAGTTGGCCTCGATGGGATAGGTCTTGTCCGAGCCCCAATCGGCTGGGCCAGGGACGCCCAGCGCCAAACGATGCGCGTCGTAGGCGGCTTCGTCCGATAGGATCGCCCGAGACGGAACCGCCGCATCATATCTTCGCCAGCCGAGTTCAGGCAGCCGAGGATCAGCTAGGTGGCCCGCGACCTCTGTCCCCCCTCCCTCTTGCGGGGAGGGATCGGGGGTGGGGGTGTTGGCACCGAGTTCAGAAGGTTCGCGCGCCGTCCCGTTCATCAAGACTTCGGGTTCGGCGCCGGCACCCCCACTCCCAACCCTCTCCCCGCAAGGGGGAGAGGGCTCTAGAAACACCACCCCCACCGCACCATCTGCAGCCACGATGTCCACCTTGGCTCGCAGTCGATATATCGCAAGCCGCTGCATGATCGCGGCACGGTGCTCGGCCTCAACATCCAGCCACGCGCCATTCGCGTTCTCCACCACGAACAGGTCGTAGAGCAACCGCCCCTGCGGGGTCAGCAAGGCTCCGAACCGAATATCCCCCGGCGCCATCGTCTCGACATCCTGGGTGATCAGACCGTGCAGAAAGTCTCGCCAATCCGGACCGCTGAGCGCGATCAGCGCGCGGCTGCGAAGGACGGAATAGGTCAGGGCGTCGGCCATGACGGCAATATTGGGTGCGCCGCTGTGGAGCGCCAGCTTTTGAGACCCTATAGATACGCCGATGTCGCCTGCCGCCTTTCCGATCCTGTTCATCACGGCCACGCGGATCGGCGATGCGGTGCTGTCCTCGGGCCTGATCAAACGACTGGTCGATGAGATTCCACAGGCCCGGTTCACCATCGTCGCCGGTCCGGACGCCGCACCGCTGTTCGCCCATGTGCCCAACCTGGATCAGGTTATCGAGATGGCCAAGCAACGGTCCGGCGGTCATTGGCTGACGCTCTGGCGGCAGGTGCGGCACACGCGCTGGGGCCTGATCGTCGACCTGCGCGGGTCCGGCATCTCGCGGTTCCTCAGGACACGCCGCCGGGCCATCCACACCAAGGGCGGGCCGCCGATCCACAAGGTGCTGGAGGCGGCGCGGACCCTCAAGATTGAGGATGATCCTGCGCCACCTCACATCTTCACTAGCCCGGGGGTCGAAGCCTACGCCGACGAGCTAACGGCGGGCGAGGGCCCGATACTGGCCATGGCACCGGCCGCCAACTGGATCGGCAAAACCTGGCCCGTCGAGCGCTTCAGCCAAGTGGCCATGACCCTGTTGCACGGTTACGGCCCGCTGGCGGGTGGGCGGTTGATGGTGCTGGGCGGGCCGGGCGATGAGGTCTTGGCGCGGTCTCTCAAGGATTCGGCCGGACGGCGGTTCATCAACCTGGCCGGTAAGGTCGATCCCTTAACCGCCTTCGCGTGCCTGAAACGCGCGCGTCTGTTTATCGGCAATGACAGCGGTGCCATGCACTTGGCCGCCGCAGCAGGTGTTCCGACAATCGGGCTGTTCGGGCCATCCGATGAACGGCTCTACGCGCCGTGGGGGCCACAGACCCGCGTGGTCCGAGGTCCGCGTAACTTCGAACAGATCCGCAGCTCCGACCCCGGGTTCGCCCAAGCGATCTGTCACATGATGGACTTGCCGGTGAAGACCGTTGTTGCCGCCGCCAATGAACTCATAGCGGCCTCCGAATGTGCCCAAAACCTATGATTTGATCGTACGCGGAGGCGAGTTCGTGGCGAACGGGTGGGGCGAGCTTGAGGTGTTTGCGAAAACGTTGGCGGGTTAGAATTCGATTTGTGTGGCGTCCATGCGGGCGTGCAGGACGCGCTCAACGCTGACCTCGTCGCGCAACGCCCGATAGAAGATGATAAGATTGTCGACGCGAAGCGCTTGTAGATCGATGGCGAGGTCAGACCGCACAACGCCCATCATTGGAAATTGGGCCAAGTTGCGAAATGCTGCATCTAGCCGCTCAACCACCAGGTCTGCGGCACTCGAGCTGTCCTGCGCGACATAGAGCCAAATGCCCTCTACATCTCCGACGGCGGCTTCGGAACGGCTGATGATCACCGCTTCGCGCGAAGGTCGGCGAGTTGCTCACGCCCGCGCCGCTTGATCTGCTCGGCGAAGTCGGCCTCCAGGGCGGCGTGTGGGCTATTGATCCCGACCTCGATCTGGCGCTTCAGAGCAGCGAACTTGGCGTCATGCTCTTCCAAGAGGATAAAAGCTGCGCGGGCTGCATCGAGTTCGGTGGCGTAACGACCCGAGGTCACAGCATCACGGGCAATCATCTTGAGATCAGGCGGCAGGTCGAGTTGCGTTGATCGATCCATGCTCGCAATCTAACACATTCCGATTGGTGGGCGCGACTCTGTCGAATCCCATCCACCTCGAACGTCTCCCTGATGACGCCGGCTTCGGCAAGCGTGGACCTGGCCGAATTTCAGGTGAGCCCATGCGCCGCAGGGATCGGTGACGCTGGCCCCTTAGGGAGATCGATCAGGTCCCGAGCATCCGCACCCGCATCATAGCGCGAAAGAAGATCTTCCGGGTCGAACGATACGCCCACCGGATTCTGTGCGAACGCGTCGCTGCGCATGAACGCCTCACCCTCGACCGCCGTGCAGGCGTCGACCTGAAACTCCATTCGGTTGCCGTCCGGATCGCGGTAGTAGAGCGACACCGTAATCCCGTGATGGACCGGCCAATATGGAATTATATCCTTATTTTTCAGACGTTTATAAGTATCCAGTAGGTCGCCCACGTTGGCGTAGGTATAGGCCACATGATTAACGCCCACCTCGCCCCGGGTGTCGCTACCGCCGGGCTTTAGAACCTCGAGATTGGCGAAGGCAAACCGGTGATGCTCGTCGTCGTAGGTCAGGAATGCCAGCGCCGGATCCTGATGCACCACCCG
>JAYTWT010000104.1:0-2363 GCA_043743295.1 Alphaproteobacteria bacterium
TCATAATACCACGCACTCACCGCTCAAACACCCCGATCAGTTCGATGTGCGGCGACCATAGGAACTGATCAACAGGCAACAGGCGATCCAACCGAAACCCGGCGTCGAGCAGGATCCGGGCGTCTCGGGCAAAGGTCGCGGGGTTGCAGGAAACCCCGATCACCCGCGCGACTTTCGAGCTAGCGAACTCCGCGGCCTGAGCCGCGGCACCGGCACGCGGCGGATCGAAGACGGCAACGTCAGTGTGGCGTAGGTCGTGCGCCAACCAGGGCCGGCGGACCAGGTCGCGATCCTCGACGGTGACACCCTTGAGCCCCTGCGCGGATGAGAGGGCTGAACTCAGCGCCGCCACCACGCCCGGGCCATTATCGGCTGCATAGGTCGGTGCGATCTCGGCCAAAGCGAATGTGAAGGTGCCGACCCCGCTGTAGAGGTCGGCGATCCGGCTAGCGCCGGTCGCTGCCGCCGACACGAAGGCAATCATCGCGTCTTCGGCACCCTTGGTGGCTTGCAGGAACGCGCCGGGCGGTAGACGCACGCGCGCGGGCCCCAATCGCACCTGAGGCTGGCGCGACATGTAGGCGACCTCACCGCCTAAGGTGACACGGGCGAAGTCGGCTTCGGCGGCACGCTCGGCCAGTTGCATTCGCGCGTCCGCCGACAGCCCGCCACTCTTGGCCTCAACGCCAGTGATGTCGATGTCAAGGCCGCTGTCGGTCAGCGTGACATGCAGCGACGGCGCAGACTTCGGGTGCTCAAACAGCCGCGCGGCCAGCTGCCGCATCGCGGGCAATGCCGCCTGGATCGCCGGGTCAGCAATCGGGCAGGTTTCGATATCCACTAAATCCCAAGACTTTCGGGCCTTGTAGCCCAGCCGCGCCGCCTCGCGCGTGCCGCGCCGGGCGTGGAGGGTCACACGTCGGCGCGTCGCTGGACCCACAGCGAAGGCCGGCAGGATTTCGGCCTCAATGCGCTCACGCGCCAAGGTGGCGACCAGCCGTTCGACTTTCCAATCCAGATAGGGCTGATGGTCCCAGTGCTGCAGAGCGCAGCCGCCGCAGGTCATGAAGTGCGGACACACCGCCGCGATCCGCTGCGGGCTGACCTCCAGCACGTCGACAAGGTCCCGACGCTCGCCTGAGCCTACTGCGCGCACGCGCTCGCCCGGAAGGGTGAACGGCACGAAGATTTGCCCCGGCGCGATGCCATCGCCCTCCCCGCCCATGTGATCGATGGTCAGTTCGATAGGTGGGCCCACAGGCGCAATGGCCTTAGGTCGCAGGTTAGGCTTGCGGCGAACGGGTCTCATCGGTGGGCCTCGCGAACCGCGCGGCTTAGCAAAACGTGAACGAACATGAACGACTTTCTAAGCGACCGTTCAGCTTGGTCGCCGCAACTTCGCCGCAACGCTCAACTTAGTCTGAGCGTCCGAACCGATCAGAGGGATACCCAATGTCTACGCGCGTCACCATCGCAAAGGCCGCTGCCCTTGCTGGCATGATAGCCTTCACCGCCACGGCGCAGGCTCAGGCCCAGCCCGTTGGCCCCTATACCGCCGAAAGCCCCAAGGGCTACTACTATGATCCCTGCAAGCGCGACACCAACCAGCGCGGCACCGCCGGCGGCGTGATCGGCGCGGGCATCGGCGCGGTGATCGGATCAAACGCGGCGGCCCGCAACGCCCGGACCGAGGGCGCGGTGCTCGGCGGCATCCTGGGCGCCGTGCTGGGCAGTTCCGTCGGCAACAAGACGGCCGCCTGCAACTCGGCCAACCGCTCCCCATCGTCAACCTACCGCTCAGACAGCGGCTATTACAACCGCGACGCCTATGCCGACAGCGCCGCCGCCCAGGCCCGCGAAGACGCGTATCGCAATGATCGCCGTGATGAACGTGACCGCCGTGAGGATCGCGGGCCTGCCGGCGACGGCTGCACCCTCGCCGAAAGCCCGATCCTGATGCCCGACGGCCGTACGCAGACCCGTTTCGTCCGCGTGTGCCGCGACGCGAGCGGGCGCTATGCCGTGGTGGACTGAGGACTCTACGTCCGCCTTGCCCACAGCAGGTATTCGTGATTGCCGTCGCCGCCCTGGATGGGACTGTCGGCGGTCTCGCGCACGGTCCAGCCGGAGGCTCGCACAAACGCCTTCACGGCCTCCAGTGCTTCGGCGCGGGCGGCGGGGTCTCTGAGGATACCGCCCTTCCCCACCTGACCTGGACCACCCTCGAACTGCGGCTTGACCAGCGCGATCAGGTCCGCGCCAGGGGCAGCCAGGTTCAACGCGGCGGGAAGCGCCTTGGCGAGGCCGATGAAGCTGACATCGCTGACGATCAAGGCCGGTGGCTCGGGGATTAGCGCCGGGGT
>JAYTWT010000105.1:0-2740 GCA_043743295.1 Alphaproteobacteria bacterium
TCTACCAAGACACGATGGTATCCTCACATAGCATCCACCGCCAGCTTGCAGAAACAGCCTCAGCCTATAAAGCGTGCTCACTATCTAGGCTGGCTACGCTATTTCGCCCTACCGCCCCTACCGCTCCCGCCCCGTCGGCACCCCGGGCCCCCGAGGTTCAGGCCGCATCAGGTTCTCCACCGCATCTGCCGCATAGCCAGCCACCCCCGTCGGCACCGCCTTCATCCAATCGGTGGTGCCGTACCAGACGCGCCGGATCGGATCATAGCGCGGCTTGCCTTCCCAACTGACCGTCAGGCGTCGGTGTTGCTCTTTGGGCAGAACCTTGAGAAACGCGAAGTGATTGCGGGGATCCTGAACGTTCCGCCCCAGTCCATTCAGCGGTAAAGTGTGGTGCACCTCTTTGCCGGGGCCGGTTAGACCCAGTCGTTTCAGGGCTTTTTGCGAGGCGCCGCCTGTGACCGAGCCCTTCTTCAAAATGCCTACGCCCTTTGCCGCCGACCTCAGGCCCTTCAGCGCCACGCCGGCAGGCAAAAGGTCAGCGAGCGCCATGGCCCCGTTGAACGCCGCGCCGCCATAATTTCCGTCTTGCACGTCCCCAACCGCCTCCCAGGCCGGACCAACAACCGGAATAAACGACTGGGCCAACGTCGGGCGCGCAATGTCCGGCCCGTCCTGAAAGTCCTTGAAAGCCCGTCCCAATCCACCAAAGGGCGGCGCATCGCCTTGCTCCGTCGCCATCCTCTTGGCCCGCACCTTGGCCATCTCACGATTGTACAATTAGCCCGTAGGGTCGGGCACATTTTTGGGTTCGCCACGCGGATAGCCGGCCATTTTAGTCTCCTGAATTGATGTGAGAGGCGTCTCGCCCCGGGATTGCGCCGCGCATTGCCGAGCGGTCGGTGGCGCGAAGACTTGAGTGCGCAAGTGGTGAAATTCAGACGGAAGCATCCCTCTAAATCTCACCACAAGACATTGATTTTAGTGGATCGAAGCAAAGACGGATGGGATTCATCCGTATCCTACGATCCACTAGCGAATACCGGAACAGGAGTAATGTTCTCTTATCGTTCTACAGCGCCGGGTGGAGCCAGAGCGGGCAAGGCGATGACGCTGTGACATGACCTCCCGCGCGGGGTCTGTTGGCCACGGCCTTCCAGTTCCAGGAACCCGGAATAGCACCTTGGGGTGGGCTAAGATTTCAGGGCTTGTTGCTCCTGCCCCTGTATTTCGCCCGTCTCAACGCGCCAACCACCCTCACGGCGCTGGCGGCATCTCCGGCACAACGGGCCATGTATCCTTCGCAATGCCTTGGAACACCTGTAGGTGCGATGGCCGCATGCCGGTTCGCAGGAAGACGTCGATGTCGTGGACATCGTCGCACGCCGTTTCGACGATCTGATCGATGCGCTCTGCCGTCGTGAGCGGACGACCAAACAGCCGATTTAACAGTCGCCTCCAGCGCGACCCGAGCGGCGGCTTTTCAAGGGTTAAACCTTGAACGAGGAACTCTTCCGCCATCGGCAACTTCGCGGAGAAACCACAATTGAGGTAAGGTCTCTTCCCACCACCATAGGTGAACCAAACATCATGCCGCATGCCGCCGACGTCTCGCTGGTACCAGTCACTACGCTCAGCCAGCGTCCAGCCAAGCGAGGCGACGAGGGGACCGAGTTCAGCGTCTAGGGCTCCCTTGAGCGATTTTGCACGCGGTCGCGCACTCCGCCCGGCCGTCTTCCTTGCAAGCAGCGTCCAATCGAGACGATCGCGGCCCGGTCGGTAGCCACAGATCCTGGCGGCTAGATCAACTGGTGCCTCGAAGAGGTCGTTGCTGTCTTCATCCGACCCCAGCTTGAGCGCCGCACAGATATCCGCTAGGTCTTCCGGGGGTTGGCCGACGATGATGAGATTGTCCGGATCCTTGTCCGGATCGTAGGTCGCGGACCAACTGAGCGTGCCGTCGCGAAGCATCCGAACGTCGCTTCCCATCGCGATCTCGCTCATGTCACAGGCCAGAACCTGTCGTCCCTCGGACGCTAGACTCAGCGCCTGGACGAACGATTTTTGGCTTCCTTCCATCGCAATGAGCAACCATCCGGTCGCCGAAACGGCGCAAGCGTCCCCAGCGCGGAACTCGTTGTTGGTCTCACCAACGTCCTCAAAACCTAGGCGCGCCAGAAGATCGACCCGATCCGTACCCTCAACCGCTAGCCACGAAATATTCAAGCTCATCCGTTTCCTCCCCAAGGTTGTGCGTTAGCGATCTTTGTCCAGGGCTTGCTGAGATCCCAACAGTCCGAACGGCAGCGCAAATGCTGCCCCCACGTCGCGGGGCAAGAAATGATCGACGCGATAACGGCCCGGGTTCTCGTTAAACGCCGCCTGCTGGTTTCGGCTAAGCCCCCGGATGGATCGGCCAAATTTCTGCTCACTCATCAGGCCGCTTGCAGTCTCTTGATCCAAGACGGTGTAGCGGCGTCCGCCGTCTACCAGGAGACGCTTCCCTCCGCCGATGGGCACTTCGCCGTTCACACGCGATCGAACGCGCCCAAGCGCCTCGCCCAGCTTGCCCTTTTCTGCGGCCGACAAGCCGTCGCTGTAGCGGCGCCCTGCAAATCCAAAGGGTGCGGCAACGTGGCCGCCTGCGAGCGCTGTGCGGCTGGCACCCTCCCAATCCACGGATCGACCGTTCAGCACATCTTGAGCAACCGACGTGGTCGCGCCGCCAACGGCCCCAGCC
>JAYTWT010000106.1:0-6684 GCA_043743295.1 Alphaproteobacteria bacterium
ATTATGGCATCAGATCGCACCGTCATCTTCGACAACTCGCATAGTCACCGGAATGGAGGTGCCGATTTTCGGTCTCTCTTTGAGATCGAGAAATCAAACCAAGGCGAGAGACAGTCGATCCGGTTCACGAGTGCGCGTACCAGAAGATCGTTGCCGCTTCAGGCGTTGGACATTCCACTGTCGCCGTATCGGGAACACTTGTCCGAACTGCCCGATTGGGCTGCCACAGTGTTAAGGGAAGTGGCAGCTCGCGCTTAGGCCGCCGGGTGGTAGCATTGGTCTGGTCAGCCCAAAATACCTAATGTGATCAACCTGATGCCGATCAAATGGAGGGTAGTATGCCCCTGATCTCCGGTCTCGACCACGTCAACATCCGCACGGCACACCTTGCCGCGACGCGGGCGTTTTTCACCGACGTCTTGGGGCTCACCGAAGGTTGGCGGCCCGCGTTTCCGTTTCCCGGTGTCTGGCTCTACGCGGGCGAAAAGGATCTCGTGCATCTGATCGAGGTCAAGACGGCCGGGGCGGCGTCCGACGGTTCGTCTCTGGATCACTTCGCCTTCGACATCTCCGATTATGACGAGGCGCGTCGCCGCGTGGTGGCCACCGGGCTCAAATTCCACGAGACCGGCGCACCGGGGGGATCAACGATCCGCCAGATATTCGTCACCGACGCCAATGGGGTCTCGATCGAGCTGAACCACAAAGGCGCATCTCCCAGGGGGTGAGCAGTGGACTGGGTTGCTGCGCGGGCTTCACCATTCCAAACCTTCACTGTCTTCCCGGCCGTAGCGTAGCGGAGAGCCGGGACCCAGGTGGTTATTCTGTGCGCTTGGCTCTGGATCCCGGATAGACCTTTTAGGTCGTCCGGGATGACAGTGTTGAGGAGGGTGTCTCGTTGAAATGATTGTGTAATGCACCCCGAACATGCCGAGCTCCTGAAATCGATGCATGACCTGGCCCCGCCGGATCGCGCTGTGCCGGGGAATTACCACGGTCAGGGCGCGCACCCTTACCTCGGGCTCAGTGTGCCGCAGCGCCGCTCCGTGGCGAAGGCCTGGGCGGCTGTGCATCGGGGGGCGACCGCAGGTGAAGTGCTGGCCGTCATCGAGAGCCTGATGGGCGGTCAGACCTATGAGGAGAAGACCCTGGGGCCGCTGTTGCTGGCGAGCCATGCGCTGGCGCGGCGGGCGGTCAAGCCGGCTGAGGTCACGCGGTGGCTGATCGGGCTTAAGGGCTGGGCGGAAGTGGATCATCTTTGCCAGAACCTGTTTCCCGCCGAACAAATGTTGGCCGATTGGTCGGCTTGGGATCTGGAACTGGCGGCAATGGCAGGGTCGGATCAGGTCGAGCACCGCCGCGCCAGCCTGGTCCTTCTGGTCGGGCCGGTGGGGGCCAACGCTGATCTACGATTGGTTGCGCGGAGTTTCGCCAACCTCGAGCGGCTGAAGTTAGAGCGCAGCATATTGGTCTCCAAGGCGGTATCCTGGCTGCTTCGGTCGCTGATCGGACGGCATCGGTTCGCCCTGGAGGCCTGGCTGGCTGCGCACCAGGCCGACCTCGCCCCCGCGGTCCGGCGGGAGGTCGCCACCAAGCTTTCGACAGGTCTGAAATCGGGACGCAGTCAGGCCTCCACACATCGCCAAGCTTGAATGGCGGCGCAAACCGTCCACATAAAGCGGTGAAGCGCGCCGTCATGGCGACGGACGAAATTTACGACTCAAGCGCATCGTTTGAGCGATCACGATCTGAATTGGTCTCGCGCAGCTGTCTCGCACGGACCAGGAGTAACGAGACCTATGTCTGATACCCAAATTATGCCGATCCTGCCGCTGCGGGATATCGTTGTGTTTCCGCACCAGCCCGTCCCGTTGTTTGTCGGTCGGGAAAAGTCGGTTCGCGCCCTTGAGGAAGCCATGCGCGCCGAGGGCAAGCAGATCCTGCTGGTGACCCAGAAGGACAAGGACGACGATGATCCGTCGCCCAACGCTATCTATGGCGTCGGCGTAGTCGCCACGATCCTGCAGCTGCTGAAGCTGCCCGATGGCACGGTCAAGGTGCTGGTTGAGGGCAAGGCCCGGGCCGGGATCACGCGCTTCACCTCGTCCGGCGAGCACTATGAGGCCGAGATTACGATGGTGCAGGAGGACGGCCTAGGTTCGCCCGAGGCCGAGGCCTTGTCGCGCGCCGTGGTCGAGCAGTTCGAAAACTATGTGAAACTGAACAAGAAGGTGCCGCCCGAGGCGCTGGCGGCAATCCCGCAGATCGACAACCCCTCGGAGCTGGCGGACCGCATCGCCGGCCACCTGTCGGTGAAGATCGCCGAGAAGCAGCAGCTGCTGGAAGTCTTCAATGTCGTGAAGCGCCTGGAGAAGGTCTACGCCCTGATGGAAGGGGAAATCTCGGTAATGCAGACCGAGAAGAAGATCCGCAACCGCGTGAAGCGGCAGATGGAGAAGACCCAGCGCGAGTACTATCTCAACGAACAAATGAAGGCGATCCAGCGCGAACTGGGCGAGCAGGACGATCAGCGCGATGAGCTGATGGAGCTCGAAAAGCGTATCAAAAAGGCCAAGCTCTCTAAGGAGGCTAAGACCAAGGCCGACGCTGAGCTGAAGAAGCTGCGCAATATGAGCCCGATGTCGGCGGAATCCTCGGTGGTCCGGAATTATCTGGACTGGCTGGTGTCGATCCCATGGGGCAAGGCCAAGCAAAAGCCTATCGACCTGCAGAAAGCCGAAGACACCCTCAACGACGACCACTACGGCCTGGAGAAGGTCAAGGAACGCATCCTGGAGTACCTGGCGGTGCAAAGCCGCACCGGCTCGCTCAAGGGCCCGATCCTCTGCCTCGTGGGCCCTCCCGGCGTCGGTAAGACCTCGCTGGGTCGCTCGATCGCCCAGGCCACGGGACGTGAATTTGTGCGCGTGTCGCTGGGCGGTGTGCGTGACGAGGCCGAGATCCGAGGTCACCGCCGGACCTACATCGGCTCGATGCCCGGTAAGATCATTCAGTCGATGAAGAAGGCCAAGTCGACCAACGCCTTCTTCCTGCTGGATGAAATCGACAAGATGGGTTCCGACTATCGTGGCGACCCATCATCGGCGCTGCTGGAGGTGCTGGACCCCGCGCAGAATTCGACGTTCGGGGACCACTATCTTGAGGTGGACTACGACCTGTCGCCGGTGATGTTCGTGACCACGGCCAACTCGCTGAACATGCCCCAGCCGCTGCTGGACCGCATGGAGATCATCCGCATCCCCGGCTATACCGAGGACGAGAAGGTCGAGATCGCCAAGCGGCACATCCTGCCGAAGCTCACCAAAGACCACGGTCTGACCCCGGAAGAGTTTGGGGTGCCGGAAGACGCGATCCGGGGTCTGATCCGTTACTACACCCGTGAGGCTGGCGTCCGAGGGCTGGAGCGTGAGCTTGGCAACCTGGCCCGCAAAGTGGTCCGCGATATCGGCCGCGAGGGCGTGGCCTCGATCACGATCGATGAGGCGCGGCTGGCCAAATATGCAGGCGTTCAGAAGTACCGCTATGGCGAAACCGACGCAGAGGACGCGGTTGGCATCATCACGGGCCTGGCCTGGACTGAGTTCGGCGGCGACATCCTGACCATCGAGGCGGTCAAGATGCCGGGTAAGGGCCGAATGTCGATCACTGGCAACCTGAAAGACGTGATGAAGGAATCGATCTCGGCGGCGAACAGCTATGTCCGCAGCCGGGCGACCAAATTCGGCATCGAACCGCCGGCCTTCGAACGTACGGACGTGCACATTCACGTTCCGGATGGCGCGACGCCGAAGGATGGCCCTTCCGCAGGCGCGGCGATGGCTACGGCTATCGTCTCCGTCCTGACCGGTATCCCGATCCGCGCCGACCTGGCGATGACCGGCGAGGTCACCCTGCGCGGTCGTGTCACAGCCATCGGCGGCTTGAAGGAAAAGCTGCTGGCGGCACTCCGCTCAGGCGTGAAGACGGTGCTGATCCCACAGGAAAACGAGAAGGACTTGGCCGATATCCCGGACAACGTCCTGTCGGCGCTGGAGATCATCCCCGTCAGCACCATGGATGAAGTTCTGGCTAAAGCCTTGATTCATCTGCCTGAACCTATCGAATGGACGGAACCTCCGCACGTCGCCGTGAAGTCGGAAGAGGGCGACGGGTCCGACGCGATCCTAACGCACTAACGCTGCTGATTTCGAAGATCCGGCCCATCGGTCTGGGCGGCGCGGGAGCATTCCCGCGCCGCTGCCGTTTGACGCCTGCCCCTGATCGCGCCTTTATGTCGTCAAGGCGTGAGGGCGGGGGCCCATGACCCTTCACGCCAAATCAAAATCGGGGCTGGGAGACGACGCACATGACGAAAACCGAGGTCGTATCGGTGATCGCAAACCAGGCCGGGCTGAGCAAGGCGCAGGCGAAAGACGCCCTGGACGCCTTTATCAGTTGTATATCGACATCATTGCGTGACGGGCACGAGGTGCGGCTGGTTGGATTTGGCAACTTCGTGCCGGTGAGCCGTGCCGCCGGCATCGCCCGCAATCCGCGCACCGGTGAGCAGGTCAACCGCCAGGCCTCGAAAAGCTGCCGTTTTCGGGTGGGCGACGCGTTGAAGGGGTCGTTGAATAGCTGAATCTCGCGGGTCGCTGGACGGGAGTGATTGCCAGCGGTCGATGCGCTTTTTCGCCGTGACCTATCCGGGCAGGACATAGTCAGACGGCCACTTCGCTGGGCAGCGGACTGCAACCCAGCGAAGCCTGTTTCATCAGACTTTGTCTTTGCGAACCAATGCCTCGCCATAATCAGGGCGGCGCGGTTGCGCAGGCCCGTGACGATCATCTCAGGCATCCTGGCCGCCACGATAATGAACCCTTCGCTGCCGACGGCCCTAACGGTACGCGCTTCCATCCCGCTCAGCGTCTGTGCTGGGACTTTTTAGGTCCGCACATCTCATCGCTGTCGGCCTAGCGCGTAGCTATCGAGGGGCGGGGGCCAGAACCCATCCCGTACCTTGTCGTGCCTCCGCCACAGCATTCAAGCTGACGAGCGGTTGATCACGCTCCAAGCGCCATTGGGATCCAGATATTGGGTCCAGGATGAATTCCAAAACATAGTTATGACATATTAATAATAATCATACGCGGAGACTTAATGCTGATGGACGAGAGTGAGTTTCTACAATCGAAATGTAGTTCAAATTGTCTGAAGTTACATTTCCGAACGTTGTTATCAGATGAGAATTATTTCGTAAAAAATCTGAGATCATCGAAATTTTTATTATTCAAAATGCGAAATTAGAAACAAGTTGTACAGGAAATTGAATGCCGAACCCTAATGCAACTCAGAGCGCGAACTATCGGCCAGATCAGATCCTGTTGCAGTTCAGTGCGGCCTCGACGGCGGCGGAACACAGCCAGGCACTTAACGCGATCGGTGGTCGCTTGCTGGACGTCATCAACGGCGGGGGTAGTTCGGGCGGAGATCTGGGGCGCATCGGCCTAGGCGTTGGCGTCACGGTGGAAAAGGCGATCCAGATCCTGTCGCATCTGCCCGGCGTCAAGTTTGCCGAGCCGGACTTCATCGTCAGCAGCCAGGCGGTCTCCAACGACACCAGCGTCGCGTCTGGCCAGACCTGGGGGCTCTACGGCGACATCGGCACCCCTGCTAACGTCTTCGGCAGCCAGGCTGCAGAGGCGTGGGCTGCGGGCGCAACCGGAAGCAGCAAGGTCGCGGTGGGGGTCGTGGACTCCGGAATAGACTACACCCATCCAGACCTCTATCTGAACGTCTGGCTGAACCAGCGTGAAATCCCCTTGAGCTTCCGGGGTGCGCTGACGGACACCGACGGTGATGGACTGATCACGTTTCGAGATCTGAACCAGGCGGCCAATTCATCGTTTGTCACCGACGTCAACGCCAACGGTCGTATCGACGCTGGCGATCTGTTGAATGACGTGCGCTGGGAAAACGGATTGGACGAAGACGCCAATGGCTACCGCGACGACCTGATCGGCTGGGACTTCGTCAACAACGACAACGATCCGATGGACGACCAGGGCCATGGCACCCACGTCAGCGGCACCATTGGGGCGATCGGGGGAAACGCCGTCGGCGTGGCGGGCGTCAACTGGTCCGTCCAGATGGTGGCCTTGAAATTCTTGGACGCCACGAACTATGGCTACACGTCAGACACCATCAAAGCGCTGGACTATTTCACCAACGCCTCGAAGGCCGGCACCGGTGTAGACTTTGCTGCAACCAACAACAGCTGGGGTGGTGCCGACTATTCTCAGGCACTGCTCGACTCCATCACCCGGGGTGCCAAGCAGGACATCATCTATGTGGCCTCGGCGGGCAACAGGGCGGCCGATAACGACGCCACGCCCTACTACCCGTCCAGCTATTCAACGTTCTCCAGCGCGGGCTATGAAGCGGTAGTCTCGGTGGCGGCGCTGAGCAATACGGGTGCCCTGGCCAGTTGGTCCAGCTATGGCTCGACCTCGGTTGATCTGGCTGCACCCGGCGTTGATATCTATTCGACCACTCGGGGCGGTGGCTATGGCTTTATGAGCGGCACCTCGATGGCTACGCCTCACGTCACGGGTGCCATAGCGCTGTATTCGTCGGTCCGCGCAGGGGCGAGCGCCGCCCAAATCCGTGACGCACTCCTGACCT
>JAYTWT010000107.1:0-7344 GCA_043743295.1 Alphaproteobacteria bacterium
GGCAGCATCATCATACCCATGCTCATCAGCACGCTGGCCACCACCAGGTCGATGACCAGGAACGGCACGAACAGCAGGAAACCGATTTCGAAGGCCTTCTTGAGTTCAGAGATCATGAAGGCGGGGGTGACCACGCGGATCGGCACCTCTTGGGCGGTCGCCGGTTTGGGAATCTTGGACAGGCGGATGAACAGCGCCAGATCTTCCTGGTCGACTTGACTCAGCATGAAGGTCTTGACCGGGCCACCGGCGGCGTCGAACGCGGCGGGCAGTTCCATCTGTTGGTCCAGCAGGGGTTTGACCCCCTCATTGTATGACCGCTCGAAGGTTGGCCCCATGACGATGGCGGTCAGGAACAACGACAGCGAGATGATCACCGCGTTTGGCGGGCTCTGCTGCAGGCCCAGCGCGGTGCGCAGCAGGGACAGCACCACCACGATGCGCACGAACGACGTGGTCATGATGACGATGGAGGGCGCCAGCGACAGGACGGTCAGAAGGCCGACCAACTGGACCACGCGCTCGGTCAAGCCCGCGCCGCTGCCGAGATTGACGTTCAGCGCCTGGGCGGTCGCCAGGGTCGGGAAAATCATCGCCGCACAGGTGGTGATGGCCGCCAGCAGGGCCGCGCGTCGCCATTCCTCGGCGGGCAGGGTGCGGATCGCCTTCCAGAGTGCGATCATCGGGCGGTCGCCACAGCATCAAGGTCGGCCAACAGCTTGCCGTCACCCAGCAGGATCAGCCGCTCGCGCCCGTCACAGTCCACGATCAGCAAGCGCCGACCGGGATCGAGAACCAGGGTCTCGACGATCTTCAGCCTCCGGTCCTTCCGCTGAATGGAAAAACGCGCAATTGCGTCCGGCCCGTACTTGCGCAAGGCCACCGCCGCCAGGCCCACGAGGCCCAGGGTCAGAGCGAGCGCGAAAATGGCCCGAAGCAGATCGGCGAAGTCCATGGCGTGGGGATTCTGCGGCTGGAGGCTGAAGCCGCCATTCGCCGCTGAAATTCTTAATCGCCGATTAACCCTGTTTGTTCAGGAATAGGGGCCATGAACTTGGCCGAAATCCCCCTGTTCTCGATGCTGCGCGGTCGGCTGGGCTATCTCAGCGAGAGCCAGAAGCTGATCGCCCAGAATGTGGCCAATTCCGACACCGCCCGCTACACGGCCCAGGAGCTCAAACCCTTCAGCTTCGACGCCAAGGTCCAGATGCACCAGCAGGCGCAGGGGCCGACCGTTATGGCGGTGACCCAGGCCGCCCACATCTCGCCGCCGAACGCCCCGCGCCGCGCACAATTCAAAGACATGAAGTCTGCCAGCAGCGAGACCACGCTGAATGGCAACACGGTGGTGCTGGAGGAGGAGATGATCAAGATGAGCGACGCGCGCATGAACTACGACGCCGCCATTACCTTCTATCAGAAGTCGCTTAACATCCTGCGCCTGGCGGCCAAGCCGCCCGGCCGCGTCTGAGTTCGGAGGCTTAAGTGGCCGACAGACCCCTCTCCGGTGTCACCCAGGCGGTCGCCGTCTCCGCCCTGCGCGCCCAGCAGGCGCGGATGCGGATCATCGCCGAGAACCTGGCCAACGCCGACTCCACGTCGAAGACCGCGGGCGGCGATCCTTATCGCCGGCAAGCCCCGATCTTTACGCCCACGCCGGTCGCCGGTGCCAAGGGCGTCAAGATGAGCAAGATCGAGCCCGACAAGACCGAGTTCCGCCTGGAATATGAGCCTGGCCACCCGTCCGCCGACGCCAAGGGCTATGTGAAGCTGCCCAACGTCAATTCCATGGTCGAGGCGTTGGATATGCGTGAAGCGCAGCGGGCCTATGAGGCCAATCTCAATATCATCGAAACTGCGCGGGCGATGGACTCGCGCACCCTCGATCTGCTCAAGAAATAGGGCCTGACCGATGATCACCGCACTCGCCGCCGCCAAAGCCTATGCCGCCACGCAGAAGGGTGCCGGGATCGATCCCGGCATGGGGATGCCCAATCTTGGCGGCTCGCAGGCCCCGACCGGCGGCGGCTTCGGCGATATCCTGAAGTCGGCGATGACCGACGCGGTCCATGCCTCCAAGAACGCCGAACACCAGATGGCCGCCCAGGTCGCGGGCAAGGCGGAACTGGTCGATGTGGTAACCGCGATCTCCGCGGCGGAAGCCAGTATGGAAACCGTCCTGGCGGTGCGCGATCAGATGATCAGCGCGTATCAGGAGATTATGCGGATGCCGATTTAGGGGCGTGTAGTTGAACGTCGGCTTCCCGGCGCGAGGCCAGTAGCCGCTGTCGACCCAAAGCGAGAGGCCACAGGGTCCGCTGTTGGGTAGTAGCCCTGTCCGTGCGCCACATCCTGCGGCCGGCGATTTCGATTTCTGTAGATTGGTCCTTGGCTCAGGCTACACCCTGCAGGTTGCAACGACTGTCACTCAGCTTTGTCCGTCCGATCCGGCTCAAATGACCGACCGCAGACACTCAATCCTTTGTGGCCTAGGCGATCCACAGCCTGCGGCAACATCAGACACCCGCGCCGCGATTGATCCCACCCTGCTTCGTCGCCCGAAACGATTCGCCTGAGAGGCGAAGGAACTTGCTGGCACCAATAGTCGAGATTAGAAGTCCACTAGAGACCGCGCCTACAGTTTTGGGGGAAGTTGAATGTTGAAAGCAATTCGGAATATGGCGTGTGCAACTGCACTGGTGTGCACACCTGGCGCGGCTTCGGCTGCCCTGATTGTAGATACCGGCACGCCGACTGGCGATGTCGAGTACTCGCTCTTCAGAAATGGCAATGACTCGGGCCAGAATCTGGCCGCCAAGTTTGATATCGGGCCGGGCGGGACCGTGATTACCGACCTCGAAGGCTTTGTCAGTGGCATTGGTACCTACAGCATTTCGGTTGCGTCGAGCGGGGGCGAAGTGCCATTGGCAACTTTGTTCCTCGGGCAGGCAACTTCAACCACCTCCGGGGGTGGCTGGAGCGGCCTCCACGGCCTCAACCTGAACCTTAGCTCGGGCTCTTACTGGGTAATCTACTCGGTGCGCCCTGACCTCATGGACAACTTGAGCGGCGGTGGAATGCGCGGGGGAGCACCTTCTCCTGTCGCCGACGAAGCCTTCTTCAGTATTCCCGATTTCTTGTGGTACCCGGCTGACACCCTTGATATCGGCGTGCGGATCACCGACAATTCTGTGCTCACGGGTCCCGGAGTGCCAGAACCAGCCACCTGGGCGATGATGATCATCGGCTTCGGTGCCGCCGGTTCCATGATCCGCCGCCGAAACGCTTTGGCCGCCTAGACCTCTACCTCTGATACAAGCGCCGCCGGTCGCAGGATCGGCGGCGTCTCCTTAGGTGGAATTGCCCTAGGGTCAACGACCGCTGTCCCCCCAACGCAGTCATTCGTAACGTCCGCTGGCCGGATAGAGACCAGCTGTCCGCTTCTCTCTGCTAATACTCCGCGAGGTCATGACCTGATCCTGGGTTCAGCGGTGCGTTCATCCGCGGTGACCTCTGCAAGCGGTTCGAAACTTCGCCGCACGTGATCTGCCCCCTCGACGCCCTTGCCTCCTTTGGAGTGTCGTCCTAGAGCCGCCGTGCCTGATCCGCTTGCCGTGACGGGCTGACCAAGGGAGTTCCGTGGCACCGTCCAGGCCGTCACAGAGTGAGGACGGGCAGAGCCCGCTGGTCCGCGCGTTCTTTGAGCGCCGCGCGAACCTGATCCTGTTTCTGGCCGCCCGAACCCGCGACATGCCCACTGCCGAAGACCTTGTGCAGGACCTTTATCTGAAGATCGCCGGGCTGGATCCCAAGGCGGAGGTGCGGGCACCGGAGGCGCTGCTCTACCGGATGGCGACGAACCTGATGGTCGATCATGTGCGGAGCGCCCAACGCTCGTCGCAGCGTAGCGCCAAGTGGCGGGTCGAGACGCGGACTGTGCTGGATGGTCACGACGTGTCGCAGGAGGCCCCCGCCGATGAGCTGGTGATTGGCAAGGAGCGGGTGCGGCAACTGGCGGCTGCGGTCTCAGACCTAGCGCCGCAAATGGGCCGCGCGTTTCGGCTGCACAAGCTGGAAGGCAAGAGCCAGGCGGAGACCGCCCAGGTCATGGGCGTCTCCGTCAAGATGGTGGAGGCGCACGTCGCCGCCGCGATCAAGCAGCTGGCGCAGAGGCTTCGATCATGATGTTTTTCGCGGTACCTAGGGGCGGGGTGACGCGGCGCCGTCTTTCCCCCTGTTCAGCGCCCTCGGCGCAGACGCGGACAAATAGATGACCAGCATTGAAACGCGGAACGAGGAGGCGATGGCGGAGGCCAGCGCTTGGCTTGTGCGCTTGCAACGCGCGGAGATCGGCGAGGCCGACGGCTTGGCGTTCGACGCCTGGCTTACGGCATCGCCGGCGAACCGCGAGGCCTATTGCGCGGTGTTGGTCGCTTGGCAGGCGTTCGAGGCTTGCCCGGACGCGGTGCTGGACGAGATGGACGCGGAGGCCCGCCGTGCCGCGCGACGTCCTGCACCCACCCGACGTTGGCTGCTGAGGGGCGGGCTGGTCGGAGGCGGCGTAGCGATCGCGGCAGGACTCACCGCCGTTGTGGTGCTGCCGTCGCTGCTGAGTTCACCCACCGTTCAGACCTATACGACCGCCAGGGGCCAGCATCAGCGGATCATTCTGGCCGATGGCTCCGTCGTTGATCTCAACGCGGAGAGCCGGCTGACCGTGCGCTTTGCGCGGGGCGAGCGGCATGTGGAGCTGGGCGACGGACAGGCGATCTTTGACGTCGCGCACGATGCGGCGCGGCGGTTCACGGTTGAGGCCTCCGGACGTTCGGTGCGCGTGCTGGGCACTCAGTTCGATGTGCGAAACCGCAGCGGCGACGTCACGGTTAGCGTCGCGCGCGGGCGTGTAGAGGTTCGGCCCGTCGCCACGTCAATGACCGGTCAGGCGTTCGTGCTGACGCCTGGACAACGGCTGGCGATCAGCAAGACCGGTTTGGCGGCGGCGAGCCGCGTCGATCCTGAAGAGGCGCTAAGCTGGCGCGCCAACCGCCTGATCTACCGGGGCGAATCCCTGGCCCAGGTCGTTGCCGACCTGAATCATCAGTTCCCTCAGCAGATCGAGGTGACTGATCCTTCGCTCGCCCGGATGCCGGTGACCGGCGTCATTGTGGTGGACGACTATGCCTCCGTCGCGACGCGTCTGTCCTTGATGCTCCCGATAAGATCAGTACCTTCCGAGCAGGGATTGCTGTTGCTTCGGAAATAGCCGAAGCCGCGCCCCTTTCGGACGATCCAGGCTGAGGCGGAGCTGACTATCCATAGGCGTCGGAAATTAGGAGCCGCCATCGCGGGCGTCGCGATGGTGTTGGGCGGCGGCAATCCTGCTGCGGCCGCTTCCGCGCGCGTGCGATTTCGTATCCCGCCCCAGCCCTATTCAGAGGCGCTGCTCGATCTGGCGCAGCAGGCCAACGTCACCTTGATCGGCGCGGCGGCCTGCCCGGGTGTTTTGCGTGGCCCGGTGACTGGCACTCTGACCGTGGAGGAGGCGCTCTCGCGCTTGCTCTCCGAAGCGCCGTGCACCTGGAGGATCATCGCGGCGGGCGCGGTGGAGATATCCCCCGCGCGCCAGATCGCAGCCCCGCGCCCGCCACCCGGTCCACCGAATACGGTTGGCGAGCTGTTAGTGACAGCAACCAAGCGGGCGCGCGACCCGCGCGAACTGGCCGTCGGGATCACGACGATCGCCCGGCGACGGCTGCACCAAACCGGGGTGAGCGATGTCGGCGACGCGGCTGCGCAGATGGCTGGCGTCTTGACCACCAATCTCGGCCCGGGGCGCAACAAGATTCTGCTGCGCGGCCTGTCGGACGGCGTGTTCACCGGGCGGGCGCGTTCGACCGTGGCGACCTATCTCGACGACATCCCGGTGAACTACAACGCGGCCGACCCTGACTTCCGCCTTGTCGATGTTGAGCGCGTCGAGGTGGCGCGCGGGCCGCAGGGCGCGTTGTTTGGCGCCGGGGCGCTCAGTGGTGTCTATCGGATTGTCACGCGCAAGCCGGAGCTCGGTGAATGGTCGGCGGAGGCTCGGGCGACCGGCGCGACGACCAAGGGCGGCGGGCCCAGTGGAGCCCTCGAGGGGTATATCAATGTCCCGATCTCTGGCGACATGGCGGGCCTGCGCCTGTCAGCGTACCAGGAGGTCCAGGGCGGCTATCTCGACGACATCGTCCAGAACCGCAGCAACGTCGACCGTACGGAACGGCAGGGCGCACGCCTGATCCTGTTGGCGCGGCCGCTGGACGCGCTCACGATCACCCTGACCGGGGCGGCCCAGCGCCTGCGCTCGGAGGACACGCACTACACGATCCGCGGCGTCGGGCGCAAACGGGCGGTGCTGATCCCCGAGCCGCACACCAATGACATCGAGCTGGCTACGGGTACGGTCCGCTATTCCTGGGGCAGCGCGGAGCTGACGTCCGCCACCGGCTTCGTACGGCACGCCTACGGTAGCCTTTTTGACGCCACGCCGGTGCAGGCCAACTACACGAACCTCGCCAAGACCTCGGCCTATTCCGAGCGTACCCGCACCCAGATGCTGGTGCAGGACATCGTACTGACGTCGCGGGGGGCCTCAGACCTGGAGTGGCTGGTCGGGCTCTATGGCTCGGAGGCACGGCTGCGGACACCCAGCGAGCTGCTGGCCCAGAATCCCGGTCTGCCCAATGTGGCCGTCTATTCCGAGTTGCGTCACGAGACCGTCCGCGAGCTCGCCGGCTATGCCGAGCTGGCCTACAAGCCCGCGCCCGGCTGGACGCTGGCGCTCGGGGGGCGGCTTTACGATATCAATCGGCGCATCCGCTCGGACGTGGTTTCCGAACGCTTCGAGCCCCGCAGCCTGGACCGCAGCAACCACTTCACGGGTTTCTCGCCGAAGATCTCGCTGCAGCGACAGTCCGACAACGGCGACCTTGTCTATGCCGTGATCAGCGAGGGGTTCCGGCCGGGCGGCGTCAACACCGGCGGCGCGCTGCCGGTGCCGGAAGCGCGGGAGACCTTCTCGTCCGACCGGCTGCGCAACTATGAGGTCGGGTTGAAGTTGGAGCGTTTCCAGCGCCGACTCTCGTTGAGCTCAGCAGCCTATTACGCCATCTGGAAGGACATCCAGACGGACCAGTTCCGCGAGTCGGGCATCCCCTACACCACCAACGCGGGCGACGCCCACGTGCTCGGGTTAGAGGCGGAGCTCGCGTTCCATGCCGACAATGGGTTGTTCGCGCAGTTGAACGGGCGGGTGTCGCGCACCCGGACGACCAATGCCAACCTCGAGTTCCTTCCGGTTCTGGC
>JAYTWT010000108.1:0-5392 GCA_043743295.1 Alphaproteobacteria bacterium
GTCGGCCTCTGCGGGATCAAGTTCCACGACCTGCGGCAACAACAGCGCCTGACGCACCACGCCGCCGTCAGCCATCTCGGCCTTCATCCGCTCATAGACCAGGCGCTCATGCGCCGCGTGCTGATCGACGATGACCACGCCGTCGCGGGTCTGGGCAACGATATAGGTCTCATGAACCTGGGCACGAGCGGCACCTAAAGGGAAGTCGATGGGGTCGAACGCTGCCGGACCAGGAGCCTCAGCAAAGCCCCGTAGATCGTCATGCTCAGCACGGGCGGAAACCCCGTTGAGACCCGGGATCACCTGGGCCGCCGCCTGAGCCCACCCACCTTCGCGCCACGCCGAGAAGCCGCCGCCCGAAGGCTGGTAAGGCATACTCTGAGGCCGAAAACCGCCCAGCGCCGCCATCGACACCGTCGTCGAGGCGCGATGCCCCGCTGCCGCCAGTGCGTGTCGCAGCCCGCCGACGATCAGCCCGCGCACCAGTCCCGGATCGCGAAACCGCACCTCGGCCTTGGCCGGATGGACATTGACGTCGACCAGTCCGGCATCAAGCTCGACATAGAGCGCCGCCAGCGGATGGCGGTCGCGGGCTAGGAAGTCGGCATAGGCACCGCGTAGCGCACCCTGCAACAACCGGTCGCGCACGGGCCGCCCGTTCACGAACAGGTACTGATGCGCCGCATTGCCGCGATTGTAGGTCGGCAGACCTGCAAAGCCGGTCAGGCGCACCCCCTCCCGCTCATGGTCCAAGGCCAGCGCGTTGTCCGAGAACTCCCTTCCCATGATCGCCGATAGCCGCGCGAGGCGACCGTCCGGTCCTGGCGCTTCGGCGGGTAGGCGCAAGGTGCGGCGGCCGTCGATATCCAGCGAGAAGCTCACCGCCTCATGCGCCATGGCCTGACGCTTCAGCTCCTCGGCAATCGCCATGGCCTCGGTACGCTCAGACTTCATGAACTTCAGCCGCGCCGGGGTGGCGTAGAAGAGGTCGCGCACCTCAACGCGCGCGCCGTGTGGCCCCGGGAAGCCGGACGGCGTCACCGCACCAACCGCGCCGCCCTCCACGAAGATCGCGTGAGCGTCGGCAAGCCCCCGAGCCCGACTGGTGATCGACAGCCGCGACACTGAGCCGATCGACGGTAGGGCCTCGCCCCGGAACCCTAGGGTGGCAATGCGCAGCAAGTCGTAGTCGCCATCCGCGCCTGGGTTGAGTTTCGACGTGGCGTGCCGTTCGACCGCCAGCGGCAACTGATCCGCCGCCAGACCACTACCGTCGTCCGCAACCAGGATGCGGGTCAAGCCACCGCCGTCTGCCTGAACCTGGACCTCGCTCGCCCCGGCGTCGAGCGCGTTCTCCACCAGCTCCTTGACCGCGCTGGCAGGTCGCTCCACCACTTCGCCGGCAGCGATGCGGTTAATCAGTTCGGTCGGGAGGCGGTGGATCGGCATGGTGGCTTACCTTCGCTGCATAGTACGATTCCGAGGAACCTGATGCGCGTGCTGAATCACCTTTTCCGTGCTGCGATGATGTTCGGCCTCTGCGTCGTGGCATTTGGCGGGACGGCGGTAGCGCAGACCGCACCGGCGGACGATCCGGATGCGACGCTTGTTGAGGAACTGGTGGTGACAGGACGCCTACCCGGCCCCGCGTGGTGGCGCGTCGTCGATGCCGACACCACGGTCTATGTGCTGGGCGTGCCCTCCCTGGCACCCAAGCGCATGCAATGGGATCGGGCGATCTTCGAGCGCCGCTTGGTCGGCGCGAACGTCGTCATCCTGCCGTTCGTGAATGTGCGGGCCAAGGCGACCGGCTCGATCGGTACGGCGATCAATCTGCTGCGGATCAAGTCCGGCGGGCCGTTCGAGGCCAAGCTGGACCCGGCGACCCGCGCCCGGTTTGTCGCTGTGCGCACCCGTTTGGGGCAGGACGCCAAACACTACAACACGTCCAACCCCCTGGCGGCAGGCGTGCAACTGGCCATCGACTATCGCGACAAGTCCCAGCTCACCAACATGGATCCCGCCAAGCTGGTGCGCCTGCTGGCCCAACAGAGGCGGGTGAAGGTGGTCGAGAAGAGCTACGACCTCGGCCCTCAGCTCGGCGGCATCCTGCGCACACCGCCGGCGACAGGCCGGATCTGCTTTGACGAGGTCCTGGCCCAGGCCGAGGCAGGTCCGGGCGCGACACTGGCGGCGGCCAGAGCGTGGGCGATCGGCGACGTGCGCGGAGCCCTCGACAACGAACGGACCTATGAGCGCTGCCTCGCCACCATCTCCGGCGGTCGCTCCTACGACGAGCGCACCAAGGCCGACGAAGCCGCCGCCATCGCCGGTGCCCTAAAGACCCCAGGCCACGCCATCGCATTGGTCCCCCTGCGCCCACTCTTGGCTCAGAATGGCGTGCTGGACCGCCTGCGCGCCCAGGGGTTCACCGTAAAGACTCCCGGCGAGGAGTAGGCCGATTAGCGAGGCCCAAACGTGGCGGCGACGAAGTTGTCGTAATTGTCGATGACCGCCGGGTCGTCCTTGGCGATCTGTGCGATCTGGCGGGGGATCAGCTTCAGATGATCTTGCATCTTGTCCGGCGCGATGCCGCGCGAAGTACCAAAATCCCGGAAGATTGCGAACGCCTGCTGCTCATAGGCGGCGACGTCAGGCGTCGGCGCACCCTTCGCGAAGGTCTTGGCCGAGAGGGTGTAGAAGGCGTGCATATGAGGATCGTTGATCCAGGACTGCTCGTCATTGCCCTGCATATTCTGGGGTGCCGCACTGCCGTGTAGGGGTTTGCCCGTGGCGTGCTGTGACCAAGCATGTGCGCCGACGGTCAAGGCAGCAACCAGGGCGGCACCGATGACGAGGCCGCGATTGAGATGGTTCATTGAAAGCTCCGAAGTTGCGCCCGTCATGCGTGGAAACGGCATGACAGCATGGTTTCACATGATGTACGCTATGCCAAACACAATGTATAATATCTTTTACATGAGAACGCCTGAATGTCCCTTCGTGAAAAATCCGCCTGGATCACCCTCGTCACCGTGTTGGCATGTTTCGGCGTCTACTTTGGGTCAATCCTAACGGGCCGGGTCAGCGGTCGCGGCATTGAAACCGTTCACTTGCTGCTGCTCTGCGTCACGGGCCTCGTCGTGCTGCAAGTCGCCCTGCACGCCTTCGCGGCCCGGACCACGCCGCCGGATGGCCGCGGACCGGCCGATGAGCGCGAACGGCTGATCCAGTGGCGTTCGCACACCATCGGCTACTATGTGCTGATCGCCCTGGTCCTGGCCTTGGCCGCCCCGGCCCATATGGGCCATACGCCGCGCGACCTGCTGAACTTTGCCCTAATGGATGTGGTGATCGCCGCGCTGTCGGTTTCCGTCGCACAGATCGTCATGTTCCGGCGCGGGGTCTAGGACGTGGCGCTACCCATCGCCAACCAGATCCGCCGCCTACGCTTCGAGCATGGCGAAATGACCCAGTCGGAGCTTGCAGAGAAGATCGGCATGACTCGCCAGACGGTCGCCGCCATCGAAGCCGCGAAGTATTCGCCCTCGCTGGAGGCCGCCTTCCGCATCGCCCAGGTGTTCGGGGTCACGCTGGACGAGGTGTTTCAGTGGCAGAAGAGCTAAGGGTGCTCCACCTCTGGGGGAGCTGTCAGCGAAGCTGACTGAGGGGGCTTCCGCTCAAATCGATCGTTCTGAGCGGACCCCCTCCGGCGCTACGCGCCACCTCCCCCAGTGGTGGAGGAACTCGAGTTCTACAGACCCGGGAGCTTAATCCTGGACTTGCCTTCGCGCTGGATCACCACGGCCTTGTTGCCGGTCAGTTTGGTGATGCGTTCCTTCTCGGCCGCAGCGTCAACCGGGCTGTCGGAGCCGTCGAGGACGGACTTGGCGGCCGGATTTGCGGCGGCGTCGGCCTTCCAGAACATCACCCGGTCGGCGAAAGACTTCTCCTTGTGCGCGATATCGCCGAACTCGTCGTCGACCACATAGCGGACCAGCGGGTCGGCCTTGTCGGCGCCCGCTTTGGCGACCAGCATCTTCTCGCCGTCGGTCCGGCTCTCGGCCTCGCGTTGCCCCAGCAGAGCGTTGCGCGCCGCGCTCTCGGGCTGCAGTTCCTGCGGGCGCGGCTCGCCGGGCGCGGGCGGACGCAGCGCGAAGTCCGGCGGCACCACAAGCGGAGCCTTGGTCACGACGCGGAACTCGTCCGGGGTCACCTTGGACATGCCCAGCGCCTTCTGGGTCGACTGGCATCCTGCCAGACCCGCAGTGGCGGCCATGGCGGCCACGATCATCACGCGATTGACGCTCATCAAGGTCGAGACTCCCAGGCGCTTCGGGGAAGCGTATCGTAACGATATGGACGCCGTCCGTGGCCAGAAAACGGCGCAGGTCCAGCAGCGGACATGGCCATAGCGCAATCGGCGACGCGCGCCAACGGCATCAGGCGGGCGGCGGTGGGTCTTTGCGCAGGCTGTCGGCCAGCAACAGGATCACGCCGACGGTAATCCCGGCATCGGCAACGTTGAAGATCCAGGGAAAGAACCCCAGACGCTGAACATCGATAAAGTCCACCACCGCGCCGAACCGGGCCCGGTCGATGGCGTTGCCGATGGCCCCGCCGATGACCAGGCCCAAGGCCAACCCGCCCAATACCCGCGCCTGCGTCCGCGCCCAGCCGGTCAGCAGAACCGCCACGCCCAAGGAAAACGCCACGAGGCCCCATCGGACCAGATCATGGCTGGCCTGGAACAGTCCGAAGCTGATGCCGTTGTTCCAGATGCGCGTGAACTGTAGCGGCCAATAGACCTCGAGCGTCGCATACTCCGGCAATCGCAGGATGTTGAGAATCCAGTGCTTGCTGAGCTGGTCCAGGATCAGGACCACGGCAGCGACGCCATAGGCCATCAGAGCCACGCGGGAGGGGCGTGTCATGCGCGCGCCGCGTCCCAGGCCGCCACCGCCGCCGCATCACGCAACGCCAAATCCGGATAGCGCGGGTCGGTCCCGACTTCCGGCAGGATGCGCCAGGATCGTGCGCACTTGCGGCCCTCGGCCTTCAGCGGCTCGACGGCAACGCCCGGCAGGTCGGCGAGGCGGAAGGCACCTGAGGGCCCCTCGCCTGCGACCAAGGTCGCTTGGCTGGTCCGGAACACATCGGCGACGTCGAGACCATCGAACGCCGCCAACAGGCCCGCGTCAGCGATATAGACCTTGGGCGCAGCTTCCAGCGCCGCCCCCATACGCTTTTCGCGCCGTTCGACCTCCAACGCGCCGGTGACGACAGCGGTCACCTGCTGCACCTTGGCCCACCGCGCGGCCTCGGCGTCGTTGCGCCATTCTGCTGGCGTTTCGGGAATCACCCGCAGGCAGTTGGAGCGCGCGTCCGGATA
>JAYTWT010000109.1:0-1603 GCA_043743295.1 Alphaproteobacteria bacterium
GATGGAGCGGACCATCGCGTTCATGAAGAACACGAAAAACGTCTTGATGGCGAAGAACACCAAGCCATGCAGGCTGGCCAGCCACGAGGGCCAAGACTCTAGATAAGGCGTCGGCCAGGGCGCGTGCCAGCCGCCCAGGAACAACACCGCCATAAGGCCGCTCATCAGGACGATGTTCGAGGTCTCGGCCAGATAGAACAGCATGTAGGGCGTGGAGCCGTATTCGACCGCATATCCAGCCACCAATTCCGACTCAGCCTCGGGCAGATCGAAGGGCGGGCGATTGGTCTCGGCCAAACCCGAGATGAAAAAGATCACGCCCATCGGGAACATGATCAGGATCAGCGGCAGGTTATGCAGACCGCCGCCGAACATGTTCCAATTCCAGAAGCCGCCGCCTTGCGCGTCGGTGATCTGGTTTAGATTCATGGTTCCGGCCAGCAGGATCACGGTGATGATCACGAAGCCGATGGAGACCTCATAGGACACCATCTGTGCGGCTGAGCGTAGCGCGCCCAGGAACGGGTACTTCGAGTTCGACGCCCAACCGCCCATGATGATGCCGTAGACCCCGAGAGACGACACGGCGAACAGGTAGAGGATACCGACATTGATGTCCGAGACCGACCAGCCGGGCGCAATCGGCATGACCGCCCAGCCGCCTAGGGCCAGGGTCACGCTGATCAGCGGCGCCAGCAGGAACACGGCCTTATCGGCACCCGCTGGGATAATCAGTTCCTTGATCAGGAATTTGCCTAGGTCGGCAAAGGATTGCAGCAGCCCGAACGGGCCGACCACGTTGGGGCCCTTGCGCGCCTGAACGCCGGCGAAGATCTTGCGGTCGCCATAGATTACGAACGCAATCGTCAGCAGCAGAACGACCGTGATCAGCAGAATATGACCGACCGTGAACAGCGTCCAACCCAGGGGCGTGGTCCAGAAATCCATCCGCCCTACTCCGCCGCCATCTTGGTCGCACCGGAAGCCAGCGCGGCGCATTCAGCCATGGTGACGCTGGCCCGAGCGATCGGATTGCTCAGGTGGAAACTGGTCAGCCCACTGACCAGCGCAGCGGTTGAGACCGCACCCTTTGCGCCCAGAGCTCCCAGGTCCAGTGCGCCGGGTGTGTCAGCCACATAGTCGATGCGTCCGAAGGTTGGATGATCGGCGAACAGTTTGGCTCGCAATTGGTCCAAGGTATCGTAGGGCAGTTTAGCGCCCATCCGCTCGCTAAGCGCGCGCAGGATCGCCCAGTCTTCCTTGGCCTCGCCCTTGGGGAACACGGCGCGAGTCGCCAGTTGCACCCGCCCCTCCGTGTTCACATAGATGGCGTTCTTCTCGGTGTAGGCCGCGCCCGGCAGGATCACGTCGGCGCGGTGCGCGCCCGCGTCCCCATGGGTGCCCACATAGACCACGAAGGCGTCGGACTTGCTAAGGTCAAGCTCGTCAGCACCCAGCAGGACCAGCACGTCTGCGCCGCCCTTTTTGACCAGATCGCCGGCCGCCTTGCCGCCCTCGCCCGGCACGAAGCTGAGATCGAGGCCGCCGACCCGGCTGGCCGCTGTGTGCAGGACGTTCCAGGTCATGTTGTAGGTTTTGGCCA
>JAYTWT010000110.1:0-13008 GCA_043743295.1 Alphaproteobacteria bacterium
CCGGTGGCCGCCTGTTCGCCGGACCAGGGGCCGTCGCCCTCTTCGGCGTAGAGGTCCAGGCGCGCGGCAGCGGCGGCTGGATCGCCACCGTCTGCCAGCAGTCCGGCCAGGGCCGCCTGCTCGATGGCGAACACCGGGGCGCGGGCGGCCAGTCGCTCGACATTGGCCTTGGCACCGCGCGCGGTCTGGACCAGGGCCAGCAGGTCCGCGCCGGTCAGCCGTTCGCCGGACGGCAGATCCAGCGCGGCCTGATCCACGCCTTCATCGATCAGGTAGACTTCCAGCTCGGCGTCGTCCTTGAGGTAGCGGACTGACTTGCCCTTGGACGCCTTATAGAGCGGCGGCTGGGCAATATAGAGGTACCCGCGCGCGATGATCTCCGGCATCTGGCGATAGAAGAAAGTCAGCAGCAGGGTGCGGATGTGGGCACCGTCCACGTCGGCGTCCGTCATGATGACGATCTTGTGGTAGCGCAGCTTGTCGATGTTGAACTCGTCGCGGCCGATCCCGGCGCCCAAAGCCATGATCAAGGTGCCGATCTGGTCCGAGCCCAGCATGCGGTCGAACCGGGCGCGCTCGACGTTGAGGATTTTCCCGCGCAGTGGCAGGATCGCCTGATTGTCGCGGTTTCGGGCCTGCTTGGCCGAGCCGCCGGCGCTATCGCCCTCGACCAGGAAAATTTCGGACTTGGCCGGGTCCTTCTCGGCGCAATCGGCCAGCTTGCCGGGGAGCGAGCTGATATCCAGCGCCGACTTTCGCCGGGTCAGCTCGCGGGCCTTGCGGGCGGCTTCGCGGGCGGCTGCGGCCTCGGCGATCTTCTGGACGATCATCCGGGCTTCGACGGGGTGTTCCTCGAACCAGCTGGCGATGCCCTCGCCGACCAGCCCCTCGACCGCCGGGCGGACCTCGGACGACACCAGCTTGTCCTTGGTCTGCGACGAGAACTTGGGGTCCGGCACCTTGACCGACAGCACGCAGGTCAGGCCCTCGCGGGCGTCTTCGCCGCTGACCGAGACCTTCTCGCGCTTGGTGGTGCCGGAGCTCTCGGCGTAGTTGGTGATGATCCGGGTCAGCGCCGAGCGGAACGCTGCCAGATGGGTGCCGCCGTCCCGTTGGGGGATGTTGTTGGTGAAGCACAGGACATTCTCGTGGTATCCGTCGTTCCACCATAGCGACAGGTCCAGCTCGACATTCTCACGCTTGCCGCGGACAATGATCGGCATCTTCATCAGGGGCGTCTTGGCCTTGTCGAGATGGCGTACGAAGGCCTCGATGCCACCCTCGTAGTGCATGACCTCTTCGGTGGGCTCCGGGCCGCGCAGGTCCTTCAGCCAGATGGTGACACCTGAGTTCAAGAAGGCGAGCTCGCGTAAGCGATGCTCCAGCGTCTTCAAATCGAAATCGATGAACGCGAAGGTCTCCAGCGAGGGCATGAAGGTGACCTCGGTCCCGGACAGCGGCAGGCCGTTCTCGCGCATCGGCGCGTCGCCGGTTTCCTTCAGCGGGGCGACGGAATCCCCATGACGGAACTCCATCTCGTAGGACTTGCCGCCGCGATAGATTTTCAGCTTCAGGAACGACGACAGGGCGTTGACCACCGAGACGCCGACGCCGTGTAGACCACCAGAAACCTTGTAGGAATTCTGGTCGAATTTTCCGCCCGCGTGCAGCTGGGTCATGATCACCTCGGCCGCCGAGATGCCCTCGCCCTCGTGGATATCCACCGGGATGCCGCGCCCGTCGTCGGTGACGGTGACCGAACCGTCGGCGTTGAGGATCACCTCGACCCGCGTGGCCCATCCGGCCAGGGTCTCGTCGATGGCGTTATCTACCACCTCATAGACCATGTGGTGCAGGCCAGAGCCGTCATCGGTGTCGCCGATGTACATGCCAGGCCGCTTGCGCACGGCGTCCAAGCCCTTGAGAACCTTGATGGATTCTGCGCCGTACTCAGCCTGACCGTTGCCCTCGGGAAGGTCGTCGGGGCCGTCGATATCTTCGCTCATGCCATATCCAAGTTCGGCGCCTCGCGTCAGGGTGGGCAGAAACGCCTTGGGTGCCCTATGGTGGCGCTGCGCGCGTTGCGCAGCGCCGTGGGATTTGTGAAGGTTCTATACAGGGTTCGAGGCTGATTCTGCACGTTTTTTGGGTGTGACGGAGGGGTGTGATGCGGGGGTGGATTGGGGCATTCGCAGGAGCCCTTGTTGTCCTGGGTCCGGGAGCGTCCGAGGCTGCGCCATCCAGCATCACCGAGCCGGACTGGGTTAGTCAGCCGACGATCAGAGAGTTCTCCGAGCAGTACCCGAAGATCGCGAACGCCCTATCCATCGCTGGACGTGCGACAATTGCATGCGAGGTCAACGTCGCGGGCGGTTTGGACGAGTGCGCCGTGGTGTCCGAAGAGCCGAGGGGCCTGGGATTCGGACAGGCGGCCATCAACATGTCGCCAGCGTTCAAGATGCGCCCGCAGGCACTAAATGGCATTCCTGTCGCTGGCGGCGAAGTCAGGATTCCAGTTCGCTTTGCACTTCCGCCAAGCCGCGCCAACAAGGGCCTGTCGCCAGCATCTACAGCCGCGAACATGCAGCAGGCCCTTCGCCTTGTGGACGCTCGAACCATCGCGGACATCAAGCTGGATCGCATGCGGCTTCAAAACGCGTTCGCACTATTCAATGGAGATGGCCGATCAGACGGCGTGTCTGTAGCGGCGCGCGCTGCAGCCTACTCAGCTCTGGAGCGAGCAACAAATGCGCACGGATCAGAACTGCGGCTCGCCTATGCAGCCGCCTACGCACGCCTTTTTAGTGAGAAGGAGCTGTCGGACCTCGCCGATTACAACGCGGCCATTCGGCCAGTCATTCTCGGTAAGCCAGAACTGACCATCGCGCAGGCCAAGCTCTTCGGTGATTTGAGTCGTATACGGAAAGTCCACGCGCGCGCCACATTCTGCACGACTTGGCGTTGTGATGTTCCTGAAGATGTTGCGCGGGTTTGGGGGCCCGCAGAACCCGGCGACGAACTGCTCGATGCCCCTGTATGGGCTTCTCAGCCATCTGCGGCCAATGTGCGCGCGACTGGTCCGTCGTTCGCGGCTGCCTTGGGTGTTCGGGGCCTCGCTCGCCTTCGCTGCAGTTTGGCCAGTACGGGCCAAGTCGAAAACTGTCGCATTTTGGAGGAGGCTCCGAGCGGAATGGGTTTCGGCGAAGCGGCGCTGAAGCTTACTGCCGGCTATCGTCTCAGCGCAGCCCAGATCACCGACAAGACGGTTGGCCGCTATGTCACTGTGCGGGTAGGTTTCGACGCGCCATCCATCGGAGAGAGCCCCGAACCGCCAGCGGGAAGCGACGCGAACATGGCTCTTGCTCGCAAGATCGTAGCTAGCGACGAGTATGCGCAGACGGTCCGACGTAACACCGAGATCATGATTGTGGGAATGAGTGCATTACCGAAGGGTGCCGACCCCAAGCGCCACGAGGCCGGTCTTGCCGCTCTGCGGAGTGGGTCAGCTAGCGCATTCGATGAGCTTCAGGAGAAACGAGCACGACTTTGGTCGACGTTCCTAACCTCAGATCAGCTAAAGATAATGGCCGACTACGCGGAGTCGCCATCTGAACGCGCACTCTTAGATCGACTAGAAGCCTTGGATGCAGCCTTGAGCGCGGCTTACGACAGCGTGTTCGACCTAATCTCCGCAGACGCCCGCAAGATCTTCTGCGCCCAGCAAGACTGCGAGATCGCGTCCTCTGTGGCTTCACCGCCTGCCGCGAAAGCATCAAGCAACTAACTGCGTCGTCCAACCCTACACCAACATCGGCGGCGTATCCGGCTCCGCCTTGGCCATGGCCCTCTGATAGGCTGGCCGGGTGCCGATGCGCGCCAGATAAGCCTTAATGTTGGGGAAGTCGTCCAGCGAGGTGCCGCGGAAAGCGCGGCTGGTGGTGAGGCAATAGACCATCATAATGTCGGCGGTGGTCAGGTTGCGGCCGCCGAAGAACGGGGCCTCGCGTAACCGGGCCTCGACCATCGACCAGCCACGCCGACTTCGATCCTGGACGAAGCCGGCACCGGGGCTGTCCCCGCCCGAAGCCGCCAGCACCAGTTGCATCATCAGCGTGGTCATGAAGGTGCCGTTCGACCAGTGGAACCAGAAGAGGTGGTCCGCATAGTCCGGATCGTCTGGCCCAGGTGAGAGACGCCCCCCGCCATATCGGCCACAAAGATAGTCACAGATCGCGCCGCTTTCGCCCAGTACCAGATCGCCGTCGGTGATCACCGGAGCGATGCCCATCGGGTGCAAGGCCTTGTACTCGTCAGGTGCCAAGCGGTTGTCGGCGCGCCGGTCGTAGCGCTTGAACACATAGTCGAGGCCGAGTTCGTCGGCCAACCAGACAATCCGTTCCGATTGCGAGATGCCCAGGTGGTGGATCGTCAGCATGCTTTTGAATCTCCGTCGAGCCACTCAGACCGGTTTGGAACCCCGCAGCATCCTAGGTGCCGCCCAGGGCCTACATTCTGCAACGAATGATCTCGACACAATCCGTGATCGTCTGACTGAAGGTGTCAATGACCAGCGGCTCGCGATCCCAGAGATGATAGTCACGGTCAACCACCCGCTGCCACGGAACCGGGGGGAGACCAGGAACATCGATCATCCGGCTCTCGACACGGCGGCGATGTTCGTCGAGGTCTGAACAGTTGATCTCAACCTCGATGACATGGCTATCGGCGCGGACACCTGCGTCGCGCCAAGCGTTCCGCGTCAACATCCAGGGATTGACCGAGTCGGCGACGACGTTGTGACCAAGCTTTAGGTTATCTTCGGCGAGGGCGTATCCCACGCGATATCCGGCATCATCGAGTGATCCAACGGCGATCCCGGAACTGCGGATCGCCTGTTCGATGGAATCGATCCTCAACCAGACTGCCCGGATTTCCTGAGCCAATAGCCGCGCTATGGTCGACTTGCCGCAGCCAGGCAGTCCAGCCAGTACGACTAGTGTCGCCATTTTGCATTCGTCCCGGTGCGCCCGGCGCGCTCCGCCAACTTAGGCTCGACGGCCACATCGCAGAGCCTCTCATCGCCGCGCGCAATTCGCATCAAGCCTATAGCCGAGGTCGGAAACGTCATTCCGCGTTTTAGATAGCCCACAAGGGCCACGGCCAACGCATCGTAGGCGTTCGCCTTGGCCTCTTCCAGGGTGTCACCCTGAGCGATGGCCTCGGGGACATCGGGAAACGTCACCAGGAAGTCGGAAGGCCCGCTCTGATGGATAGCAGCGACATAGGCGATGGGCGTCATGGTCATTTCTCAGCCGTTTCAGCCGACGGTCAGGCGATGGATTTAGGTAGGCCAAGTTGTTTCAAGACCACAGCCTGGGCCTTCCCCGCAGCGCCAGATCGCACCAACGCCGCGAGGACCGCAGCCCCCTACATCCGATGCAGCGCGCAGATCTTGTTACCGTCGGGGTCGCGCAGGTAGGCGAGGTACATCTTGCCGGTGGGGCCTTCGCGGACGCCGGGCGGGTCTTCGCAGGTGACTCCGCCGTTGGCCAAGCCCGCAGCATGCCAGGCATCGCCCTGCGCCTCGTTTTCGCAGGCGAAGCCGATGGTGCCGCCGTTGGCGAAGGTCGCCGGCTTGCCGTCGATGGGCAGTGACACTGAGAACGTGCCGGTGGCCGTGCGATAGAAGATGCGGTGACGGTCAACAAAGGCTGGCTTCACGCCCAGCGTGCCGAGCACGGCGTCATAGAACGACTTGGCGCGGTCCAGGTCGTTGGTGCCGATCATGATGTGCGAAAACATTGGGGGCTTCCTTCCGTTTGAGCGTTGCGCTTCAGCGCAGTCCTTAAGCGGCAAATCCGCCGGCTGGAAGCGGCGAGATCATCCGCCTCAGGGGTTCACCTTGGGCTCGCGCGGGCCTATAGGCGACCCATGGCTGACTATGTGATCTCCGCCCCGCCCGTTCCTGTCGTACCCGTCGAGGGAGAGACCGCAGCCTTTCCAGTTCGGCGCATCCTTTGCGTTGGCCGCAACTATACGGCCCACCGGGTAGAGATGGGCGGCGATGACCGCGACCCGCCGATCTTCTTCTCCAAGCCGGGCGATGCCGTGGTGCCTCCGGGACGCGACGCGACCTATCCGCAAGTCACCCACGATCTGCACCATGAGATCGAACTGGTGGCCGCCATCGGCGGGGCCGGGCGAGATGTCTCGGTCGCCGACGCGCTGGGCCTGATCTTCGGCTATGCAGTTGGCGTCGATCTGACCCGCCGGGACCTGCAGAACGCGGCCAAGGACAAGGGCTATCCCTGGGACGCCGCCAAGGGGTTTGACGAGAGCGCACCGATCTCATCGATCCGGCGCTGGACGGGCGATGCGCCGCTGGGCCGCATCTGGCTGTCGGTGAACGGGGCGATGCGGCAGGAGGCCAAGGTCGCCGACATGATTTGGAACATGGCCGAGATCGTCTCGGAGGCCTCGAAGCTCTGGGCGCTGGCCCCCGGTGACCTGATCTATACCGGTACCCCGGAGGGCGTTGGCGCTGTGGTGCGCGGCGACCTATTGGAGGGTGGCGTCGATGGCGTGGGGACGCTGTCCTTCCGGATCGCCTGATGGCTTGGACGCTCTATTCGGCCTGGCGGGCGACGGCACCCTATCGCGTGCGCATCGGCCTGGCGCTGAAGGGCGTGGACTATGAGTATCTGGCCGTCGACCTGCTGGCCGGACAACAGCGTGAGCTAGCCTATCGCGCGGTGAACCCGCAGGGCTTGGCCCCAGCGCTGGACCTGGGCGACGGCCACATCCTGACCCAGAGCCTGGCGATCCTGGAGTGGCTGGAGGAAACCCGGCCGACCCCGGCAATCCTGCCGCGCTCGGCGCTGGACCGCGCCAAGGTGCGCACTATGGCCAACATCATCGCCTGCGACATCCATCCGCTGAACAATACCCGGGTGGCGCGTAAGTTGACCGAATTGGGCGTACCGGCTGACGTCCAAACGACACAGTGGATTCAAGGCTGGATCCGTGACGGCTTTGATGCCCTGGAGCCGATGGTGGCTCGGCATGCGGGGATGTTCGCGTTCGGCGACGCGCCCACCATCGCTGACTGTTGCCTAATCCCGCAGGTCTATTCGGCGATCCGGTTTCAGATGGACATCACCGCTTGGCCGGCGATCCACGGCGTGGCCGAACGTTCCGCCATGCACCCGGCCTTTGCCGCCGCCCATCCCAGCCGCCAACCGGACGCGCAACTCTGATGCCCAATTCGCTCGACGGCCTGAAGGCCAACAACCGTATCTGGGCCGAAGGCAAGGTGGCCGTCGATCCCGGCTTCTTCAAACGCCTAGAGGGCCAGCAGGCCCCCGAGTACCTTTGGATCGGCTGCTCTGACAGTCGGGTGCCCGCCAATGAGATCGTGGGCCTCGATCCCGGCGAACTGTTCGTCCATCGCAATGTCGCCAACCTCGCGCCGCCGCAAGACGCCAACTACCTCAGCGTGTTGCAGTTCGCCGTTGAAGTGATCAAGGTCAAGCACGTTATGGTGGTCGGCCACTACGGCTGCGGCGGCGTCGCGGCGGCGGTCGACGGCAAGCGCCGGGGGCTGGTGGACCACTGGCTACACCCGATCCGCGAGGTGCATCATGAGCATCGTCACGAGCTGGAGGCCCTCCCCGACGAACGGGCCAAATGGGACCGTCTGGTTGAGTTGAACGTGATCCGTCAGGTGCGCAACGTGGCCTCCGACGTCTTTATCCACGATGCCTGGGGGCGGGGTCAGCCGCTGAAGATCCACGGTTGGGTCTATACGTTGGGCACCGGCCTGGTGACCGATCTGGGCGTTACCATTACCGGGCCGGATGACCTGGCGAAGCTGATCGACTGACTACGCCAGCTTGATCTCGCGCAGCCGCTCTTGGAGGTAGTCATCGGCCGTGATCGGGGTCGGGTAGCGGTCAGGCGTATCGGCATCGATACAGCCAGGAAGTGTCTGGATCAGATAGTCCGAGTTGAAGTGTAGGAAGAACGGCGTGGAATAACGGGGAAAGCCGCGGCGCTCTGGTGACGGGTTCACCACCCGATGGGTCGTCGAAGGCAGCCGGTGATTGCAGAGCCGCTGTAGCATGTCGCCGATGTTGCAGACCAGACTGCCGGGCGGCGGATTGATGCCAATCCAGCGACCGTCGTGGTCCTGAACCTCCAGCCCTGCCTCATCGGCACCCAGCAACAGGGTGATGACGTTGATGTCTTCATGAGCCCCGGCACGGATGTGCGGGCCATCCTTCGGCACCGGCGGGTAGTGCAGCAGGCGCAGGATCGAATTACCGAGGTTCACGGTCGGATCGAAGACATGCCGGTCTAGGCCCAGGTAGCTGGCGATGGCTTCCAGCACCTTTAGTCCCATCTGATCCAAGGCACCATAGAGCCAGCCCACCCGCGCGTGGAAGTCCGGCAGTTCGGCGTCCGGCCAGACATTGTCTGGCATATGGTCGCGGAACCGGTGGCCAGGCGGTAGATCGCGCCCGACGTGCCAGAACTCCTTCAGGTCGTAGTGGGTCGCGCCCTTGGCGGTCTCGATCCCGAAGGGGGTGTAGCCACGCTGGCCCTGCACCGGCAGCTTGTACTTAAGCTTCACGTCGTCCGGCAGAGCAAAGAAGGCTCGGGTTTCGGCCAGGGCGGCGTCGACCTTGTCCTGGGCCATGCCGTGGTCTGAGATCACCGCAAAGCCCCAACGGGCATAGCTATCGCCCAGCGCTTGCGTGAAGGCCGGAAAGTCTCGGTCGTAGAGATCGAACGAGATGGGCTCAATGCGGTCGGCGGATTGCGGGCTCATGAGAGCCTTCTACACCGGGCCTTAGGAAGCCTCCAGTCGCCGACCGGAGTGTCGCGACCCATCGTTGTCGACCTCCTCGGCTTCTTCATCGGAGAGGCGCTTCATCTCCGCTTGGAGTAGCCGCTCCATCGTGGCGCGGCTGTCGCGCGTGGCCATGATGTAGTTCTCTTGCTCACCGTAGGTCGGCGCGAGCTTGTGGAACAGTTCAAGGTCCATTTGGCGGAACAGACCCGCCGCCTTGGTCGCCCGCCGTTCGGACAGGCCCAAACGCGTCAGCGCCGTACGGCCAAACCCCAAGGCACCCTCGAACGTCTCGCGTTCCACGCCATCGACCCCGGCCTCGATCAGTTCATAGGCGTGGCGGCGATCATAGGCCCGGGCGAGGATGGTGAGGCCCGGGAAGTATTCGGTGGCCGCCCGAACCAGTTCGACGGCCTTGTCTTTGTCGTCGATCGCCACCAGCAGCATTTTTGCCTTTTCGGCACCGGCGGCGCGTAGCAGGTCCAGACGGGTGGCATCGCCATAGTGGACAGCCCAACCGAACCTGCGGATCAGGTCGATCTGTTCAATAGACGAATCCAGCAGCACCACCTTGAAGTCGTTGGCGATAAGCAGGCGGGTGGCAATCTGGCCGAAGCGACCGAAACCGGCGACAATCACGTCCGGCGCGCTCTCATCGAACGCCAAGTGCTCAGGTTCGGATCCGGGATCGACGCGGTTCAGCACTAGGCGTTCGTAAAGCGCGAAGACCAGCGGCGTCAGAGCCATTGAGAGCGCGACCACAGCGGTGGCAACGCCGGCTTGCTGGACGTCGAACACTTTTGCCCCGGCGGCGAAGCCTAGCAGCACAAAGGCGAATTCGCCGCCTTGGGCCAGAGAGACAGCGATGGTCGCGGCGTCCTTGCGGCTTCGGCCTGTAGCAATCCCAACGCCCCACATGGTCAGAAACTTCAGCACGATCAGGCCCAGCGTCAGAGACAGGATCAAGACCGGCGTATCGGCGATCAGCGCGAAGTTCAGACCTGCGCCGACGGTGATGAAGAAGAGGCCGAGCAGTAGGCCCCGGAAGGGCTCGATATCGGTCTCTAACTCTCGGCGAAATTCGCTCTCGGCCAACACCACACCGGCCAGAAAGGCACCCAGGGCCGGCGACAGCCCCACCGCCTCCATCAGCGCGGCGACGGCCACCACAAGCAGCAACGCCGACGCGGTGAAAATCTCGCGAAGTCGGGCGGCGGCAATAAAACGGAACATCGGTCGGATCAGATATCGTCCGCCGCCGACCACCCCGGCCACGGCAGCAAAGCTGGCCAGCACCCGAGCCCAGGTCGGCAAGCCCGCCAAAACCCCCTCGTGGCCCGATACACCTGTACCCGCCGCGCCGACCGCCAACAGCGGCAGCAGAGCGAACAACGGGATAACAGCAAGATCCTGGAACAGCAGCACTCCAAACGCCGCCTGCCCCACAGGGCCCTGTCGGAGTCCCTTCTCCTCCAAATTTTGCAACACGATGGCCGTCGACGACATAGCCAGGATCAGCCCCGCCGCTAGGGCGATTCGCCAATCCACTCCCAGCAGGAGAACGACTACGCCAACCGCCGCAGCGCTGGTCGTCACCTGAGCCAATCCCAAACCGAAAATCGAATTGCGCATTTGCCAGAGCAGCGCTGGCCGAACTTCCAGGCCGATGAGGAACAGCAGGATCACCACGCCGAACTCGGCGAAGCGCATTACATCTCCAGCCTCGCCCACCAGGTTCAGCAGATAGGGCCCAACCAGAGCCCCAGCGATCAGATAGCCCAGCACTGATCCAAGCCCGAGACGCTTGGCAATGGGCACCGAGACGACCCCGGCGGCAAGATAGACCAAGGCCTGGATCAGAAGGCTGTCAGCATGCATGGCGCCTTCATATCAGCAGATTGTCGGCCTGCCGCCGCGATTTGCGCGACGACCGGTTCTCAAGGCCCAGATTGCGGAGTATCTGGCCACGCATGGCTGACAAAGTTTCCAAGAACGCGGTCGAGGCGCTGCAAGGGCGGCTGTTCGACGGCATGACGATCATGGCGGGCGGCTTCGGCCTCTGCGGCATCCCCGAGACCCTTATCGCGGCGATCCGCGACAGCGGCGTCAAGGATCTGACCGTGGTCTCCAACAACTGCGGGGTCGACGACTTCGGCTTGGGGGTCCTGCTGGGCGGCGGCCAGATCCGAAAAATGATCAGTTCCTACGTCGGCGAGAACAAGCTGTTCGCCGAGCTCTATCTGTCGGGAAAATTGGAGCTGGAATTCAATCCGCAGGGCACGCTGGCCGAACGCATCCGGGCCGGGGGCGCGGGGATCCCCGCCTTCTTCACCAAGACCGGCGTCGGCACTCTTGTGGCCGAGGGCAAGGAAGTCCGCGAGTTCGACGGCGAACTCTATGTCATGGAGCGCGGGCTGACCGCCGATCTCTCCATCGTGAAGGCCTGGAAGGGCGATCATGAAGGCAATCTGATCTATCGGATGACCGCGCGAAATTTCAATCCGATGATGGCCACCGCCAGTAAGGTCTGCGTGGCCGAAGTCGAAGAGATCGTCGCGACGGGCGGCCTGGATCCCGACCAGATCCATACCCCTGGCATCTACATCGACCGTATCGTCATCGGCGTTTACGAAAAGCGCATCGAGCAACTGACCACCCGCAAGAAGGAAGTCGCCTGATGGCCTGGACCCGCGATGAGATCGCTGCTCGGGCCGCCCGTGAGCTACGCGATGGCTTTTATGTGAACCTGGGGATCGGAATCCCGACCTTGGTGGCCAACCATATCCCGGCGGGTATGTCGGTCACGCTGCAGAGCGAGAACGGCATGCTGGGGATGGGGCCGTTCCCCTATGAGGGCGAGGCGGATGCGGACCTGATCAACGCCGGCAAACAGACCATCACCGCCTTACCGTCGAGCAGCTATTTCTCCAGCGCCGACAGCTTCGCGATGATCCGCGGCGGGCACATCGACCTATCGATCCTGGGCGCAATGCAGGTGGCGGCCAACGGCGATCTGGCCAACTGGATGGTGCCGGGCAAGATGGTGAAGGGCATGGGCGGCGCGATGGACCTGGTGGCGGGCGTCAAGCGCGTGGTGGTGGTGATGGAGCACACCGAAAAGACCGGCGCGCCAAAGCTGCTCAATGCCTGCACCCTGCCGCTGACAGGCCTGGGCGTGGTGGATATCGTCGTGACGGACCTGGCTGTGTTCGACGTCAGCCGCGGAAACAAGCCCCTGACATTGTTGGAGCTCGCGCCGGGCGTGACGATGGACGAACTCCGCGCCAAGACCGAGGCGACGTTCCTCGTAACAGCGACAGAGGCTGGCTAGTTCAGCGGCGACGATGTCAGGGCTTAGGTGAGAAGCGGCCGGTAGGCATCCAAGCTGGCCGTTCCGGCGCATCGGCCACTGTCTCGGCGAGCGTGTAGAAAAAGCGGTTGAAGTCGCCTGCGGCCTCGAAGTCCATGGGCTGGTTGATGTCGTCCTGCGGACGATGATAGCGGGTATGGTACCATTCACGGTAGCGCCGCTCAGCCTCGGTTCCGGGCTCATAGCCGAAGATGAATCCCGTGGCTGGGACCCCGATCTGCAGGAATGGATAGTGGTCGGCGCGGGTCAGTAGGCTGCGCTCGGGCTCTGGGTCGGCCTGGACCTTGATACCGAGGTTTGTCGCGACGTCTCGAACAGTGGTGCCCAGGCTGCTCTCGTTGATTGCCAGCACAGTCATCAGCTTAAGCGGAAACAGAGGCCGCAGTTGGTCGAGGTTGAGGTTAGCCGCCAGGTTCGCCGTCGGCACCGTCGGGTATTTGGTGAACCAATAGGCACCGAGTAGGCCTTTTTCCTCGCCCGTGAAGGCTGCGAACAGCACGCTGCGCTTCAGTGGGCGGCCTTTGCGCCGCTCGGCAAAGCGGATCAGGGTCCCGACGTAGGCGGCGTCGTCCAGCGCGCCATTGTAGAGACCATCGCCCCCGACCGGCGTGCCATAGCCATACCCATCGAGATGCGCCGACAGCACTAGATGCTGGGACGCCAGCTTGGGGTCGGATCCGGGCAAAACCCCCAGCACATTGGTGGCGACGCTGTATCGCGTGCTGGTTTCGAACCGGGCTTTGAACGTCCCGAGCAGATCAAAGACCGGGAGGGGCTGGCGCTCGCC